>DATHMC010000356.1:0-3071 GCA_035487495.1 Undibacterium sp. | reverse complement strand
CAACTTCCGGTGGCGGAATATACGGCAGTTGCACGACTACCTTGGGCGGCGGAGAAAAATCCGGTTGCGGCAGAAGCTTGGGCGGAGGCTCCTCCGGCGGCTTCTTGATTTCATCGACCAGCTTGACCAGCACAGGACTATGGATCACCTCCAGTACCCGGTAGCCGGCGACATTGATCAGCGCGTACACCAGAAACAGATGAAATGCCACTGTCAGCGCGATGCCACTGAATTTTTTGCCTGGCTCTTGATAATGGTCGGTAAAGTTCATGACAATACTCCCTGTGCGCGGCGGCACCGGCACGGGCTTATTTTTCAGGCAAAACTACCCGTTCCAGCGAATTTCCCGCTGTATACAGGTTTATATCATTGCTGTGGAAAATCAAATCTAAAAGGAAATCATGCTTCGCTACATGGAAGAAATCTGGATGCATTAGCAAGAAACCGGGCTTGGGTCGCCGGTCCTGAGCGTATTCATTGCAATTCATTGAATTTTTGCAACGTCATCGCCTGCCGCCACATGTTTTCCAGGCCAAGCCGCAAGAAATGCTGATAATGCACGGCAAGACGCAAGCGATGGACAGCCTTGCGATATACTGACCCGGCCGAACCTCCCGCTCCGGGAGGTGTCAGGCTTTCATAGGAGAAAACAATGTCGCCGGGCCTCCCTACACTCACAGAACTGTCCAGCGCGCTGCGCCACTTGCACCGGGCCCTGATTGACGCCGAAAGCGCCAATTTTCCTGTAGCCACGGGCCCGTTTGACCGCCTGATGCTGGTCGTCGAACATCCCGGCTTTGATTGGCTGCATGCGCTGTCCGAGCTGATCGTCGAAATCGATGAACTGGTGGATGCGGGAACGGAAACCGGCCACCCGATCACGCCCTGCAAGGAAGTCATAGAAAGATTGCTCGGCCCCGCCCCGGCCTTGCGCGAGGATTTTCGCAGCCGCTACCTGGAGCTGCTGCAAACCGCACCGGATGTGGCGATTGCCTCCGGCGCAGTGCGGCGCCTGCTGGCGCGGCTGTGAAACCCGGGTCTTGCGCTTCGGCGGCTAGGCCCTAAAACAAAGACCCGTTCAGATCTTCCTTCACTACCCGCTTGCTAACCCGCGCCGCCGCCGGCTTGGGGTCAGGCGCAGCCGCCATCAGCTCGGCCGGATGGGTCTGCAAATACGCCCGCGCCTGTTCCGGATTGCGGCAGGTCAGCCATTCGTCGTACCCTGTCCTGGGGATGATCACCAGCGAACGCTTTTCATCCTCTGGCCGGTGGAAGCGTTTCATCAAAGGATGTTCGTCGGCATTGACGGTCAGCTGGGTGAAGGAAAATGCCTGGCTGCCGTCGGCTTCCTGCCAGGCCCGGTACAGGCCGGCAACCGCAAACGGCGCGTCGTCCGCCATGCCTATGCGCCAGCGCACCGCGCTGCCGGTTTCCCAGTTGGGTTCAAAATAGGCATGCATAGGCACCAGGCACAGCTGGCCGCGGCGCCAGGGAAGCGCATAGCTGGGCCGCTCTGCAATGGTCTCGGCGCGCGCGTTCATGGTTGAATAGCGCTTCATATCAGGCGGGATATGGCGCTTCGGCACCATGCCATACCCCGCCGGCAACGCCGCGCGCCGGCCGGATGGATCGGCGATGAGAATCGGCGCCAGATAGTCCTGATACACTTCGTCGCTCCACTCGTCCGGCGAATTTACCAGCGCGTCAAAATGATCTTGCAGTGTTTGCTTGCCGACGGCGACATAATTTATACACATAATTCTTCGCAGCACAAAAGGAGGATTATGTTCTGGAAATCGATTTTCGTCACGCTCGCGACGCACAGGCTTGCGCTGATACCGATATCAGCGCACCAGTAATCCGTGCACAAACACGCTCATGCGGCGCGGATCGGGGAAAGTCGGGTCCTTGGCAGGATCATTCGGCGCCTCATGGGTCAACTCTATCTTCAGGTTCGACACCGGCTGGCCGGCATTTTTCGTGAGCGGCAGAAAATCCCTCTGCATCAGATCGACCCACCCCATATCCTCGCCATTGATCACGACGCGCGTGCGTGTATTATTTTTAAAATAATGCACAAACATGCGCACCCCGTGCACCGGTCTGGCCGGCGAAACTGGAATATTCATCGTAGACGCAGGACCATCCGACCATACACCATTCCACTCGCCGTCAAACTTGGTTCCATAGTCTTCAAAATAGCTCCAGCCGGAACTGAACTGCACTGCGCTTTTCGTAAAATCCGCAAAGGACAAGGTGTCCACAGTATCGCAATGGACAGGCCCATTAATGTAATACCAGCCGAAATTTGCCGGCGCGATATGTGTATCCAGCGACATCAGATTTTTGGGGCCACACATGTCCGCGTCAATTTTCTTGCTGCTCTCGTGGAACATCAGTTTCTTGCGCTCGCCGTTGACTTCGTAGACGTAGTATTTTGCCGGGTCCAGCGCGGTGCCGTCCGGCATGCCGGTTCGTTCGGCAAAGATTTCTGGATCGGGGTTATACCAGGCCGGCGCCTTTCTCAGCATGAGCCTTGCCATCGGACTGAGCCCAAGTTCCGAGTAAAACTGGGCGCTGTAAGCGCACTGCAGTTGCAGGGTTGCGATAAACAGCAGCAAAACCACCGGCAGCTTGCCTTGCTGACGCAATAAGAACAGAAACAGGAACAGGAAAGGCGCGGAGCCCCAGAACGCATAGCGCATCATCCCGGACGCGGCCGAGTTCCAGTTGGTGGTCGCCAGCGCAGGTATCGCCAGCGCCAGCGCGCAACCTATGCTGAGCAGGACGACCGACAGCAGCCGCCATTTGCTGTCGGCGGTTTTATGCGCGCGCCACCACAATATCGCCGCCCCTATCCACAAACCCGGGATGCCGATGATCAGACCCTGATTCCAGTCAAAGTAAAAAGAATGCAGGCGTCCGACTGTGATCAGCGACGGCGAAGCGGCAATCTTGGCGATGATGTTGGGCACGCCAAAAATCCACAGGTTGAAACCGACGGGAATCAGGAACAGTGCACCGCCGGCCGCGATGCCGGTCAGCATCCTGCGGCTGAGCGTAGCCTGCAG
>DATHMC010000355.1:0-7046 GCA_035487495.1 Undibacterium sp. | reverse complement strand
GCATTGGCAGACCGCCCCCGCTTTTGCGCTGATGCTGCCGCCGACGATACTGAACGCCCTGCTGGCCTGGGTATTTGGACGCACGCTGATGCGTGGGCGAGAACCGATGATCAGCATGTTCGCCAGGCTGGAGCACGCATCCATCAGCAAGCAGGAAAATGCTGAATTGCCGCAGGAACTGGTTGCTTACACGCGAACGCTGACCAAAATCTGGAGCGGCCTGTTCGTGGTCATGGCGCTGGTTTCCGCATCGCTTGCCTGGTCCGGCCTGCACGCATGGTGGGCGCTGTTTACTGGTCTCATTAGCTATGTATTAATGGGTATGCTGTTTTTAGGTGAATACATGTTTCGACGTTTCCGTTTTACGCAATATCCGCACGCCAATCCCTTTCAGTTTGTCTTGTCCTTGATAAAGTCGGGTCCTATCTGGATGCGTGGTAAATGATGTCCGCACTTTCCCTTCAGACTTTGCCGCTGATCAGGCATTTTCCTCCAGGCACTCCGCTGGCACTCCGGGATGAACCAGTCAGCCCTCAGCAATTCATCGCTTTGGCGCACAAACTGGCAGAGCAATTTCCAGATTGCAGGCATGTGATCAATCTATGCGACGATCGCTATTATTTCCTGCTTGCTTTTGCTGCTGCATTGATCGCCAACCGGATTACATTGACACCATCCAGCCGCGCAACAGAGGCGATAGCCCGGATACAACGTGACTTTTCCGACACTCATGTAATCACCGATCAAGTGCTGGCCGCCCACCTGGAACATCTGGCCGCCTGTCATCCGGCCGGCTTGCCGACCTCCGGGGATCTGCACATACCCGAGATTCCCGCGGATCAGGCCGCCGTGATTTTATTTACCTCAGGCAGCACTGGCCAACCCTCGGCGCATCTTAAAACCTGGGGCATGCTGGTGCAGGGAGCAGACCAGCTCCAGCACGCATTTGGCGTGCCGCCTGGTTCCTGCATAGTGGGCACTATCCCTCCGCAGCATATGTTCGGACTGGAAAGCACGATTGTCTTTCCATTGCAGTGGGGCTGCACTATTCATCGCGCCAGGCCCCTGCTGCCGGCGGATATTGAACATGCAGCGGAGATGGCCAGTGCGCCTGTCTGGCTCATGACAACGCCCGTGCATCTTCGTGCGCTGATCAGCGAAGAGCAGGCCTTGTGCGGCATTGCCGGCGCCATTTCGGCCACGTCGGCTATCGATCAGCCAAGCGCTACCGCTGTCGAAAAGATATTGAATTCGCCGTTATATGAAATTTACGGATGCACCGAAGCGGGCATCACTGCAACGCGGCGCCCTGCCAAGGGTCTCGAATGGAAACTATGCCCGGATTTTCAACTGCGGGTCGAGGGTGAACAGGGCTGGCTGGAAGGGCCGCGCGTCACGCAAACCCTGGCGCTCACCGATTATATTGAGATGCACGGCGCAGACAGATTTACCCTGCACGGCAGGACCGGCAGCATACTCAAAGTTGCGGGAAGGCGAACTTCCCTGGATGCATTAAACGCAGAATTACTTGCAATTGACGGCGTGATCGACGGCTGTTTTTACTTGCCGGCGTCGGCGCAGGAAAATCAGCGGCTGCACGCCTTTGTAGTCGCGCCGCAACTGGATGCGCGCGATGTCATGAATGAATTGAAAAAGCGTATCGATTCGGTTTTCCTTCCCCGGCCTCTGTGGAAGGTGCAGCATCTTCCCCGTGACAGCAACGGCAAATTGCCGCACTCCGCATTGAGTAACTTGGCAGGCAGCATGGCCGCGTCCGGCGCAGCACCTGCCCCCTGCCTGAGCAGCGTGGTCAGCGAAGACCACATTGCGTTGGACGGCCATTTCCCCGGCCGCCCCATCGTGCCTGGGGTATTGCTCTTAAGCCAGGTGATCGAACTGGCGACTGGCAGCTATCATGTCAGCGGAGTCAAACAAGTCAAATTTCATGCGCCGTTGAGCCCAGGCCAAACCTATGAGATCAAGCTGAGCCAGGCCTCCCCTACTTCCGTAAAATTTACGATTCAACATAACCAATCCACGATTGCCACTGGGCTCCTCCAGTGCGAGGCACAGCATGTCTAATCATAAAAACTGGCTAGACCAGTCAGAGCGGGGCAGCTTGCTGGCCATGAAAATCCTGGCATGGGTCACACTCAAATTTGGACGTGCTTTCGGCCGTATTTTCCTGTACCCGATTTGCCTTTATTTCATCCTGTTTTCCCTGGAAGCCCGCCGCAGTTCTGTGGATTATTTGCGCCGGGTATTGCCGCGCGCTCCGCGCTGGCGCGATGTATTGCGTCATTACCATACATTTGCGAGCACCATCCATGACCGCCTGTACATGCTGACCGGGCAATATCATTATTTTGATGTGCAGGTGCATGGTTATAAAGAAGTGGAAGCCTATATGCGCGGGCGCGGCTGCATCCTGATGGGCTCGCACCTCGGCAGTTTTGAAGTATTACGAACCTTGGGCATGTTCAAGCAGTCGCTGCCGATTAATGTATTGATGCATGAAGGCAATGCCAACAAAATAAATCGCGTCCTGAATGAATTGAATCCGGCGATGAAGCCCAAAATTATTGCCATGGGCCAGCCTGATACACTGCTAAAAGTCCATGATTGTATTGAGCGCAAGGAAATCGTCGGCATGCTCGGCGACCGCACCTTCACCAGCGAAAAGCGGGTCGTCTGCGATTTTCTGGGCGGCAAGATTACCTTGCCGCAAGGGCCGCTTGCGGTAGCCGCCATACTTGACGTGCCTATCGTCCTGTTTTTCGGCTTGTACCGGGGCGGCAAGCGATATGATCTGCATTTTGAATTATTCGAGGCCAGTCCAGCGGTAGAACGCGGCTTGCGCAATGCCCGTATCAATGAATGGGCGCAGCGCTATGCGAACAGGTTGGAACATTATTGCCGGCTGGCTCCGTACAATTGGTTTAATTTCTATCACTACTGGAATGAATAAAATCTATCCGTTCTCTCTCCTGTTGGCCCTATTGATCCTGGTGCAGCCGGGATTGGCGCGCGCCGAATCATGGGACTTGCCGCAATTGATGGCCAGCCTGGCGCAGGTGCAGTCGAACGAGGCCCGCTTCACTGAAAAGAAAACCATGGCCCTATTGAAGGCCCCGGTTGAGTCCAGCGGCATTCTCAGCTATCGGAGACCGGATCACGTCGAGAAACATATCTTGCGGCCAAAGGAAGAATCATTGGTGATTGATGGCGACGAGGTAAGCTGGAAAGATGGCGCCAGCGGAAAAAAACACAGCTTGCGCCTGCAAAACAATCCCGCATTGACAGCATTGGTGGAAAGCCTGAGGGCAACCCTGGCCGGCGACCTGCCCGCCCTGCGTCGATATTTTGCCGTCAAGCTGCAAGGCACCCAGGCGCGCTGGACCCTGACCTTGACGCCGGCAGAAGACACCATACGCCGTAGTTTGAAGACAATGAGCATCGAAGGCAGCGGCACCCAGGTTTCCGTCATAGACATAGTGGAAGTGGGCGGCGATCGCTCGGTCATGGTTTTGCAGCATGACTAAATTACGCCGCCGGTTTTTACTATGCGCGTGGATATCCGCGCTGGCATTCAGCGCATGGATTGCGTTTGCGCATACAAGAATATTTACCGACTTGACCGGTTTTCTGCCGACGGCGCCTGACCGCACCCAGCAACTGCTACTGGATCAGCTACGCGACGGCCCGGCATCCCGCCTGATCCTGCTTGCGATTGAGGGTGATACGCCGCAACATTTAGCCGATGCCAGCCATGCCTTGACCGAAACGCTACGGCAAGACAAACGCCTGGCCTTTGTGCATAACGGCGAACTGGATACCTTGGGCGTGGAGCGGGATATCCTCACCCGCTATCGTTATTTGCTTAGCCCGGCCGTCAGCGCAGAACATTTCCAGGCTCCGGCACTAAAAGAATCGCTGCAAAAAAGCGCAGAATTGCTGCAATCCTCTGCCGGGGTTCTGCTGAAGCCATTAATCCCATTGGACCCGACAGGTGAAGTGCCGCGCATCGCAGCACTCTGGACGCCGGCATCCACGATCAAAATGCAGGAAGGCGTCTGGTTTTCGGCCGACAGCAAACGAGCCTTGCTGATTACGCAAACCAATGCCTCCGGCATGGACGCGGTGCAACAGCAAGAGATCATTTCCGCGCTTCAGCAACACTTTCTGGCCATACAAAAGACTTTTCCGGCAGCCAAAGAAGGTTCACTACGACTGCTCATGTCAGGCACGCCGGTGTTTGCGGCGGAATCGCGTCAAATCATAGAACGCGATTCGTGGCGGCTGTCCCTGGTTGCCGCCAGTCTGGTGCTGGTGGTGCTGCTCGTGGTTTATCGTTCTCTTAGCATGACAGTGCTGGCATTTGTGCCGGTAGCTGCCGGACTACTGGTTGGGGTTGCGGTTGTTTCACTCGTATTTGGCGGGGTTCACGGCATTACCCTGGCGTTTGCCGCCACCTTGATCGGTGAAACGGTAGACTATCCCAACTATGCATTTTTACATACGGCTCGCGGCGAAGCGGTGAAAAACGCGCTGCAGCGCATAGGCCCTACCTTGCGGCTAGCGGTGTTGACCACCGTATTAAGCTCAACTGCGTTGCTGTTCTCCAGCTTCTCCGGCTTATCGCAACTAGGTTTGCTGTCGCTGGTAGGGGTTGCGGTAGCCGGCATCACGACACAATTTATACTGCCTGTTTTGGCGGGAGCCAATGTCACCACCAGGAAAATCGAAGCGCTGCCTTTCAAGCTGGCTCCGGGCAATAGTTTGCGCCACGCTGTTTTACCCCTGCTTCTGCTAGCACTAGCCGGGATCGCCTGGCAGCACGACAAAATCTGGAACGATGACCTGGGCAGCCTGAGCCCAGTGTCTGAGCAAGCGAAAGCGCTGGACCAGCAACTGCGCAGCCAACTGGGCGCGCCCGACATCCGCCACATATTAATGACCAGCGGCAAAGACACGGAACAGGCCTTGCGCAACAGCGAATTGTTGCAAGACGATCTGCAACAGATCGTCAAGGACGGCATTATCGGCGGTTTCGATATGGCGGCGCGCTACCTGCCCAGCCAGGAGCTGCAAAGGCAGAGGCAAGCCGCGCTGCCGGATGCTGAAAACTTGCAGAACCAACTGCAGCAAGCCATGACGGGCTCGGCATTTCGCGAAGACGCGTTCCTGCCTTTTTTACATGATGTGCAAGCCAGCAAGCAACAAGCTCTCCTTCGCATGGAAGATTTGCGCGGCAGTTCAATCGGACTGAAGGTGCAGTCCCTGTTGCTGCACGACAACCAGGGCGCCGTTGCTTTAATTACGCTGAGCGGCGTCACGGATTCGGAGCGGCTACGCAAGGCTATTGCCGGCCTGCAAGCTAAAGGGGTTACCGCAATCGATTTAAAAGACGACACCAGCCATCTGATCAACGGGTACCGCAACCAGTCCCTGATATTATCCGGAGTGGGCATCCTGCTGATTGCGCTATTGCTGTTGCTCAGCCTGAGCTCTATCCGCGACACTGTGCGCGTGCTATATCCTGTATTGACGGGCACTGTCATCTGCGTTGCGCTCACCATTTTGCGCGGAGAAAAACTGACCCTGTTCCATCTGGTTGCCCTGCTGCTGGTGATCGGCATAGGCTTGAACTATGCGCTGTTTTTCAATCGCCATGAGCACAGTGCCGACGATACACGGCGCAACCATCTATCATTGCTGGTATGCAGCCTGACGACGTTTCTTTCCTTCGGCACACTCATGTTATCGCGGATACCTGTTCTCCATGCAATCGGCCAAACAGTAGCACTGGGATCATTGCTATGCCTCATTTGTGCATGCCTGCTGGCCAAACGAAACCCTTGAATACGCATTGCATTATCATGACTGTTTATTTCACAATTCCACGGTGACTCAATCGTGCCATCGCCAATTTACATATCCGCATTAACCGCCACCAGCGCGCTGGGCGTTGGCCTGGATGCCACGCTGGACGCTCTGCGGGCCGGACGCTCAGGGCTGCGTGCCAACGACTTCCAACCGGCTCCGATTGATACCTGGATAGGCCGGGTCGACGGCGTCGAAGAAGTGCAACTCGCTCCCGGTCTTGCCGACTACGCTTGTCGCAATAACAAGTTGGCGCAACTGGGCTTGCGCCAGGATGGCTTCATCGACGCAGTGAATCGCGCCAAGGAAGCCTACGGCGCGCGCCGCGTAGGCGTCATCGTCGGCACGTCGACCTCCGGCGTGCTGGAAACCGAGCTCGCCTACCGCATCTACAGCCAGAGCGGCGTCTGGCCGGACAACATACGCTACCGCGAACAGCACAATCTGTTCGGACTGGCCGACTTCGTGCGCAGGCATCTCGGCCTGCAAGGCCCGGCGCATGTGATCTCCACCGCCTGTTCCTCCAGCGCCAAGGTTTTTGCCAGTGCGTCGCGCTTTCTGCGCCAGGGTCTTTGCGACGCAGTGGTGGTGGGTGGGGTCGATTCCTTGTCCTTGACCACGCTGTATGGCTTTACCTCGCTGGAATTGGTTTCGACGCAAGCCTGCCGTCCCTGGGATGCCAAGCGCAACGGCATTTCCATCGGCGAAGCGGCCGGTTTTGCGCTGCTGGAAAAGCGGGAAAGCAGCGACATCCTGCTGGCAGGCTACGGCGAATCCAGCGACGCCTATCACATGTCCACCCCCCACCCGCAGGGAAAAGGAGCGGCGCAAGCGATGCAAGCGGCGCTGCATGGTGCGCAACTGCAAGCCGCGCAAATCGATTACGTCAACCTGCACGGCACCGGCACGCCCAGCAACGATGCGTCCGAAGACCTGGCGGTACTGGAAGTGTTTGGCGCTGAAGTGCCCTGCAGTTCGACCAAAGGAGCTACCGGCCATACCCTGGGTGCGGCGGGCATGATGGAAGCCGCCATCAGTGTGCTATGCCTGCGCCATGGGCTGATTCCGGGCGGCGGCAGTACGACCCAGATCGATCCTCAGCTAAAAGCCAATTTTGTCCGGCATGCCTATGGGGCAACTGTACGCCATGTGCTCAGCAATTC
>DATHMC010000354.1:0-10149 GCA_035487495.1 Undibacterium sp. | reverse complement strand
ACATGGATTGGTATGAAGTGATCGAGTCGAGAGGACACATAGTAGATGGGAAGGTTTCGCACTACCAGGTGACGATCAAGGTAGGCTTCCGGCTGGAGTAGCGCAATCCGGTGCGGTGCGGCACCAGCACCATCATTGATCCTATGCGTGTTGTTCCATCAGCGCGGGCGCGACCATGCAGTGACGGCTGCGGTCGTGGTTGTTCTGCTGGCGCTACCTGGTCGAGAACTGCATATGCCAGTGACAGCGGGAGGCTGAAGAAACTCGCTGGCAGCGTTGCATTGCAAATCAGCCGCACCATTGCTGGAATCAAAGCTTGTAACCGATCTGTCGCAACAATGCCTTGCGCCACTGGATGTCGTCTTCGGCTTCGATATCCTTTGGTGGAAAACCATCCACCACTCCCAGGATTCCCCGGCCCTGCTCGGTTTCGGCGAGTATCACTTCGGTCGGGTTGGCCGTCGCGCAGAAAATGCGGCATACCTCGGGCACCATCTTGACGGTGTTCAACACATTCAGCGGGTAGTAACCGTCCCCAAGGAATACGATGAAACAGTGGCCGGCAGCGATGCTCATGGCATTCTTCCGGGCAAGCTCGATCAGTGCGGGATCGGTGCCTGACCATCGCACCAGGCATTTGCCGGAGGCTTCGCAAAAGGCCAGTCCAAACTTGATGCCTGGGACGGTGGCCACCAGCGCTTCGTGAATGTCTTCCACGGACTTGATGAAGTGCGTCTGCCCCAGGATGAAGTTGATCGCTTCCGGCTTGTCGATTTTTACGGTGAAGAGTTGCATGGCGAACACCTCTTTAAGCTTATCCGGCTCCCATGAGTAAACTCCTAAAGTAGATCAAACGCAATGCTTAACGATTAAAATTTCTTGATTCACTCTAGAAAAAAATTGCGAACTCGCCGCCGCATATCGTGCGTTTTGTCAGGCACCGCGCATCACGAATGGTCGATGCGCCAGCTGTTCCTTGAACGGACCTATGCATACCGTTACTTGCCACGACCCGTGGCTCTAACTTGGCAGCCATCCATGATTTCTATACCAGGCAATGACATCGCGGAGCGTGTCGCCGACCGGCCTGAACTTCAAGCCTAATTCTCGTTCGCTCTTGGCGTGATTGAACCTGGTTCTATCCGCTTCTTTGACCATCAGCCGCACAGTGGCGACGCTGAGCAGTATCGGCTTGCCGCTGATCCGCGCATAGATTTCCTGCAAGCCGGCGAGCAAGAACAACAGCGGCAAAGGAAGCATCCTCTGCGGCGTAGCGACGCCGGCAATCTGGCCCAGCTGGGGAATCAGTTCGCGCATGGTCATATGCCGGCCCGCTGCCAGGTAACGTTCTCCGCTCCGCCCGCGCTCGGCGGCGGCAATCTGCGCCAGCGCGACATCGCGGGCGTCGACCACTGAAAAACTGCCGGGCACCAGGCCGGGCAGCTTCTTCATGACGGTGTCCAGCGCCACCTGTCCGGCAGAAGTCGGGCCTATGTCGCCCGGCCCCCACATCCAGCCGGGCAATACAAAGGTCGCGTGCATATCGGGGTGCTTTGCTAGAAATGCCGATACCGCGCGATCGGCAAGAATCTTGCTGCGATAGTAGTCATCGGCATCGGCAGGATCGCGGTCGCCGGTTTCATCGATGGCCGCTCCCGGCAGGCCGTTGAGCACTGCGATGGAGGATGTCTGCACGAAGCGCCGCACCCCGGCAAGATAAGCCTGCTCTATGAGCGCCGCCGTTCCGTCGACATTGATGCGCTTCAGCATCTCCCAATGGCTGCCGCCTTTGTAATTGTCGCGGAAGAAGGCGGCAGTATGGAAAACCACGTCGCAGCCCTGCAAGGCGGAAGAGAACGCCGCGACATCTTTCATGTCGCCAGCCACAAGCTCCACGCCTGCAAGGCCGTTGAATTGCTGGGCCGCCTTTTCCGGCGAACGCACCAGGGCCTTTACCGCAATCCCGCGGCTCAGCAATTCACGGACGAGGTTGTTGCCGAGGAGCCCGGTGGCCCCTGTAACGAATGCTGTTTGTAGGTTCATGCTGTTCTCGAGAGACAAATGGATTTAGAATATCAAGTGATATCTGTAATTATATCAAGTGAAATTCAAAGTTCAATCGATATTTAAATAATTCTCTCATTGATATGACCCTGCAAGACACAAGAAAGCGCTTAAATCGCGAGCAAAGCCAGGCGCAGACGCGCGAACGTCTGATCGAGGCGGGACGAAAGCTGTTTGTCCGGCATGGATTCGGAGGGGCATCGATTCGCGACATTGCCGAGGAAGCCGGCTATTCCCAAGGCGCCTTCTACTCGAATTTTTCAGATAAAGAGGCTATCCTGCTTGAACTCTTGCGCGGGCACATGGAAACCGAGGCAGCGCAACTTGCCGCCGTATTTGAAACCGCGGGACGTTCCGAAGATGATGTATTCAAGGCGCTGGATGCCTGGGCGGCCGCTCTCCATGCGGATGCCGACTGGGCCATGCTGTCCATCGAACTGCAAATGCACGCCAATCGCAGCCCGGCGTTTGCCGTCGAGTATGGCGCTGTGTGGAAGGCGCACCGCACTGCGCTGGGGCTCCTGATCGGACGCCTGTTTCAGCACCTGGACCGCATCCCGCCGGCTGAGCCGGAAGAACTGGCGGCCGGGTTCATGGCGCTTGCCCACGGCCTGGGGCTGCAGCGCGCGACCATTTCTCCCGACCCGACCGGCAGGATGATCATGATATTCCTGCGAGGTTTGCTTGCTGCTGCAAGCCGTGTGGTCAGCTAGTTTGGTCGCATGGCGCGCCATACAACGCGAAACAAGTTCGACCACGGCATCGGCTCCATGATTGGCGCTTACAATACTTGCAACTGATGCTTTGAGGTCGATAGAGGCGGACATGTGGAAAGATGCACAAGTAGATCTCGTTGCCGCAGTATTTTTATACTACTCGTAAAATGAAAGCAGACTAAAAATGAGCTATGACAGCAAATTTAAATTTCGGATCATGGTTGAGGGAACCAATTTTTGGTTAAACATTGACGAGCCTACGAAAACTGGATTTTTTACTGCGAGATATGTCGAGGCAAGAGACCAGACGATGGCAATAGAGAGAGCTCTGGAACTAATAAATGAGGAGTTGAAGTCTAAAATCGTGATTCTTAACGACGCGGATGATCCTCCTAAGATGGAAGTATCTGAAATTGTAGAGCTTAATTCATTTGCTGAGTGTGATGTTCCTGGAAGAGGATTCACGTTTTATCCTGACGATACGGACTCCATTAACTGAAACAATTACATCGCATTTGTTCGAAGTTGATTCCAATTCGGATATTTTTCTGTACGGCTTGAGTCTAGTTAATGAGACCAAAGCAACACGGAACAGGCGTGTTGATTTGTGATGAAAACAGATAATCATTTTCGAACGCAGTCTCAGAAAAGGCTGTGTTTTTTAGTCAGCCGCCTGCGCAACGACGGAGAACCGCGCAGTCGCGGCGACCTGCTTGCTCAAAAAAAATCCCGCGACCTCATGTGAGGAGCGCGGGATTTTTTATTGCTGCCGATGTTTCTGTATCAGGACTGGACCAGCTCGCCGTCCACTACGCGCCACAGGCCGGAAGGGTTTCCGTCTTGCAGTTCGGTGGGCAGCAGATACGCCGGCAAATCCTGGTAGCAGACCGGCCGCAGGAAGCGGTTGATGGCGCTGGCGCCGACCGACGTGCTGCGGCTGTCCGAGGTCGCGGGGAAGGGGCCGCCGTGCACCATCGCGTGCGATACTTCGACGCCGGTCGGGTAGCCGTTGATCAGGATGCGGCCGGCCTTGCGCTCCAGCGTCGGCAACAGGGCCAACGCGGCGTCGCGGTCGTTTTCGGTCAGGAACATGGTCGCGGTCAACTGGCCTTCCAGGTGCTCGGCGATCTGCTTGAACTGGCTGCTGTCGCGGCAGCTGACGATCAGCGAGCTGGCGCCGAAAATTTCTTCTTCCAGTGCCTGATTAGCCAGGAAGGTGGCGGCGTCGGTCAGGAACAAGGCGGCTTGGCCGGCGCAGGGATTGGCGCCGTTCTGGCCGCGTGCCAGCAGGCTGACGCCGGGGGCCTTGGCCAGCCGTTCCACGCCATCGTTGAAGGCGGAGTAGATGCCGGGCGTGAGCATGGTGCCCGCTGCTTTTCCTTGCAGTGCGGCGGCGGCGCTGGCGCAGAATTGGTTCAGTGCTTCGCCTTCCAGTGCAAAGATGAGGCCGGGGTTGGTGCAGAACTGGCCGGCGCCCATGGTCAGTGAGTCGACGAAGCCGCTGGCAATCTGGGCAGCGCGCTGAGCCATCGCATCCGGCAACATGAACATCGGATTGATGCTGCTCATTTCGGCATACACGGGAATAGGCTCGGCGCGTTGTGCTGCAGTGCGCATCAATGCTACGCCGCCCTGACGCGAGCCGGTGAAGCCGACCGCTTTGACGGCGGGATGGCCGACCAGTGCCTGGCCTATGGTGCGGCCGTCGCCGTGCAGCAGCGAAAACACGCCTTCCGGCAAGCCGCAGCTGGCCACCGCCGCCTGGATCGCCTTGCCGACCAGTTCAGAGGTGCCTGGATGGGCGCCGTGCGCTTTCAGCAGGACCGGGCAACCGGCCGCCAGTGCGGATGCGGTATCGCCGCCGGCGACGGAAAACGCCAGCGGAAAATTGCTGGCGCCGAACACCGCCACCGGGCCCAGGCCGATCTTGCGCAGGCGCAGGTCGGGACGTGGCGGGGTGCGTTCCGGCAGTGCGGAGTCGAGCGTGGCGCTGAGCCAGCGGCCGTCCCGCACGACTTTGGCGAACAGGCGCAATTGCCCGACGGTGCGGCCGCGCTCCCCTTCCAGGCGCGCCTGCGGCAGGCCGGATTCCAGCATCGCGCGCTCGATCAGGGCGGGGCCGAGGTCGAGGATGTTTTGTGCGATCTGTTCCAGGAACGCGGCGCGTTGGGCCAGCGTTGTTGCGCGGTAGATGTCGAAGGCCTGCTGGGCCAGCGTGCAGGCGCGTTCTACGTCAGCCACGGTGCCGGTGCCGAATGCCGGCTCGATTTCCAGGCCCGTGGCGGGATTGATGGCGCGGAAGGCGCCTGAGCTGCCGTGCGCCGCAGTGGTGCCGATCAGCATTTCGCCGTTGATAGTCGTGTTCAAGATAAGCTCCTTAAGCATATGCGGGGCGGCGCGCCAGGGCAAAAAAAGCCGTGGCGCGCTGAAATGGGGCGAACTATTGGTTACGCTTACTGCGGCCCGAGCGCCTTGATCAGTACGCTCAGTTGTTCGCATTCCTGCGGGGTCATGTCGGTCAACGGAGGGCGCACCGGTCCGGCAGTGTGGCCTACCAGTGTAGCACCGGCCTTCACGATGCTGACCGCGTAGCCGGCTTTCTTGTTGCGGATGGCCAGGTACGGCAGGAAGAAGTCGTCGATCAGGCGGTTGGTGGTGGCGAAATCATCGGTCCTGACGGCTTCATAAAATTCGATCGCCGTTTTAGGAATGAAGTTGAATACCGCCGACGAGTATACCGGTACGCCGATGGCCTTGTAGGCGGAGGCATACACTTCGGCGGTAGGCAAGCCGCCCAGGTAGGTGAAGCGGTCGCCCAGCTTGCGGCGGATGCTGACCATCAGTTCGATTTCGCCTATGCCGTCCTTGAAGCCGATCAGGTTAGGGCAGCGGTCGGCCAGTTGCAGCAGGGAGTCTGCGTCCAGGCGGCACACATTGCGGTTGTACACCACGACGCCGAACTTGACCGATTTGCAGACTGCTTCAATATGCGCCACCAGGCCATCCTGGCTCGCTTCGGTCAGGTAGTGCGGCATCAGCAGGATGCCGTGGGCGCCCAGTTTTTCTGCTTCTTGCGCGTAAGCGATAGCGGTACGGGTAGGGCCGCCGGCGCCGGCCAGGATAGGCACTTTGCCGCGGCAGGTTTCCACGGCGATTTTAACCACCTTGGTGTAATCCTCCGGCGTCAGCGAGAAGAACTCGCCTGTGCCGCCGGCAACGAACAGGGCGGTCGCGCCATACGGGGCCAGCCATTCGAGGCGGTCGGCGTAAGGACGGGAAGCGAAGTTGCCCTCGGCGTCGAAATCGGTAATCGGGAAGGACAGCAGGCCGGATGAAAGGATTTGTTTCAGGTCTTGTGGAGTAAACATGATGATCACCAATAAAAGGTTGAATAAAAGCGATGGCGTAAAGGGGCTCTTGCATCACTTGTTGTCAGTCATCGTACAACAAAAAATATAAACTCGCAATGCTTGTTTTAAAAATAGAGGGAAAGTGCAACAGCGCCCGCTTTGCCGGGCGTCGCTGATCGGCGCAGGAGAGAGTCGAGGGCGGGAGCCGGGTACTACTGACTGCTGCCCTCTGCCTGCTCCTGGGCGCGGCGCAGACGCTCGCGGCTGTTGCTCAGGTGGGTGCGCATTGCGGCGCGCGCCGCTTCGGGGTCTTTGCGCGCGATGGCATTGAAGATATCGTCGTGTTCCCGGATCACTCTTTCCATATAGATATTGGGTTCATCGTGTGCCAGCTTGGCCGAGTTCAGGCGCGAGCGCGGGATGATGTTGGTGCCGAGATGGCTGAGGATGTCGTGGAAGTAACGGTTGGCCGAAGCTTGTGCAATCGTCAGGTGAAACTGCATGTCCGCGGCGACGGTATCGCCGCCGTTTTCGGCATTGGCCTGGAAGCTGTCGAGCGCCGCGCGCAGCTGTTGCAGCTGCGCATCGCTGCGGCGGGCAGCTGCCAGCCCTGCCGACTCGGTCTCAAGGCTGATCCGCAGTTCCAGGATGGCCAGCACGTCGCGCATGGTGATGACGGTGCCCGGGTCGATCCCCAGCGTATGGGCGGGCGGCGGCTCCAGCACAAACGTGCCGATGCCGTGCCGGGTCTCGACCAGGCCCGCCGCTTGCGCGTGTGAAATTGCTTCCCGCACAACGGTTCGGCTCACCCCGAGTATCCGCATGATTTCGCTCTCGGTCGGCAATTTGTCGCCCGGGCTGATGCTGCCGTCGCGGATGTTGTCCGAAATATAGGCAACAACGCCTTGTGCCAGATTGCGATGCTTCTTGGGCGGCGCCGCTTGCAGTGGGCTGGAATTCATGGTGGTGGCCTGATTGAAAATTGGGATCGAACAATGGTTGCTATTTCCGAATTGGCTTATTATACTACGACATCAGTTGTCTGATGACTGATGACGGCAAGCATGAAAGCCGCTTGCATTACCCGCAACAAGAAACAGGAGCGTAGCGGCCTTTGGCCCCGTCGAGGTTCATGCGGTGCATTCGCGATATTTTAGGAGACCGCATGAAATCGCAGCAATCCGCCCGGCCCGCCAGTTCCAGCGCCAAGCCTACCCGTGTCCGCTGGGGCATACTGGCAATCCTGTTCATTGTCACTACCATCAACTACGCCGACCGCGCGACGATTGCGATCGCCGGTCCTGAGCTTAAAAAATTGCTCAGCCTGTCGCCGGTGCAGATGGGCTTCGTGTTTTCCGCGTTTGCCTGGTCTTACGTGCTGGCCCAGTTGCCCGGCGGCTGGTTGCTGGATCGCTTCGGTTCCAAGATCACCTATTTCTTCAGCATCTTCCTGTGGTCGATATTCACGCTGATGATGGGCTGGGTCGGCTTCTTTACCGGAGCAACGGCGGTGGCGGTGCTGTTCGCGCTGCGCTTGCTGGTCGGCGCGGCCGAGTCGCCTTCGTTTCCGGGTAACAGTCGCATCACTTCGGCCTGGTTCCCGACCGCCGAGCGCGGTACGGCCGCCGCCATCTTCAACTCCGCCCAATATTTCGCTACGGTGCTGTTCGCGCCGCTGATGGGCTGGCTGGTCCATTCCTACGGCTGGCAGAGCGTCTTCTATGTGATGGGCGGGCTGGGTATCGTGATGGCCGGCGTCTGGCGCCAGACCATCTACGGTCCGAAAGAGCATCCGCGCATCAATGCGGCGGAATTTGCCTATATCGAAGCCGGCGGCGCGCTGGTGGACCTCGAAAGCCGGGGCAAGCAAGCCAACAAAATCAATACCTGGCTGTGCATCAAGGAACTGCTGGGTAACCGCATGCTGCTCGGCATCTATACTGGGCAATACTGCATCAATACGCTGACCTATTTCTTCCTGACCTGGTTTCCGGTCTACCTGGTGCAGGAGCGCCATATGACGATCCTGAAAGCAGGTTTCATCGCCGCGCTGCCGGCCGTGGCCGGTTTTATCGGCGGCGTGCTGGGCGGCGTTATCTCGGACACCCTGATCAAGCGCGGCTATTCGGTTTCCATGGCGCGCAAGACACCGATAGTCAGCGGCATGCTGCTGTCAATGAGCATGATCGTCTGCAATTATGTGTCGGCTGACTGGATCGTGGTGTTCGTGATGTCCGCCGCCTTTTTCGGCAAGGGCATCGGCGCCCTGGGCTGGGCGGTCGTCGCCGACACTGCACCGAAAGAAGCCGGAGGACTGAGCGGCGCGCTGTTCAATACCTTCGGCAATGCGGCCGGCATCACGACACCTATCGTGATCGGCTATATCTTGCAGGCGACCGGTTCCTTCTCCGGCGCGCTGGTGTTCGTCGGCGCCAACGCGGCAGTGGTGATCCTGGCTTACCTGTTTGTCGTCGGTGAGATCAAGCGCGTCGAATTCAAAAGGCCGGTGACGCTGGCGGACGGCTCCTTACTGGCTCCTGCGCCGCGCGCGGCGAGCAGCCAGGGCTGAAACTGAGCTATCAAGAAAGACACTGAGGTATTGAAAATGAACAGCGACCCTATCCACCTTCCCGCAGCCAGCAAGCCGTTGTACATACGCATGCACGCCAATGACAATGTCGCTATCGTCGTGAACGATGGCGGCTTGAACGCAGGAACCGAGTTTCCCGGCGAGTTCGTGCTGAAGACCCGCGTGCCGCAGGGACACAAGATTGCGCTGACGGACCTGGCGGAGGGCGATGCCATCCGCCGCTACGACGTGGTGATCGGCTACGCCACCAAGGACATCGCACAGGGCAGCTGGATCGAAGAATCGGTGGTACGCATGCCGCCGCCGCGCGAATTGCTGGACCTGCCGATTTCGACACGTGTCGCGCCGCCCGCGGAGCCGCTGGAGGGCTTTACGTTTGAAGGCTATCGCAACGCCGACGGCAGCGTGGCCACGCGCAATATCCTGGCCATTACCACTACCGTGCAATGCGTCGCGGGCGTGGTCGAACACGCGGTCAAGCGCATCAAGGCCGAATTGCTGCCAGATTATCCGAATGTGGACGACGTGATCGGGCTGGAGCACACCTACGGCTGCGGCGTTGCCATCGATGCGCCGAACGCCATCATACCGATACGCACGCTGCGCAATATCAGCCTGAACCCGAACTTCGGCGGCCAGACCATGGTGGTCAGCCTGGGCTGCGAAAAACTGCAACCGGCGCGCCTGTTGCCGGAAGGCGCCATCCCTATCCAGAACGGCCCCTACATCGTGGTGCTGCAAGACGAAGCGCACGTCGGTTTTGAATCGATGATCGATTCCATCATGGCGATGGCCAAGTTGCGGCTGGCCGCGCTGAACCAGCGCCGGCGCGAGACCTGCAGTGCCGCCGACCTGGTCGTCGGCGTACAGTGCGGCGGCAGCGATGCGTTCTCGGGGGTGACGGCCAACCCGGCGGTGGGTTACGCCACTGACCTGCTGGTGCGTGCCGGCGCGACGGTGATGTTTTCCGAAACCACCGAAGTGCGCGACGGCATCGATCAACTGACTTCCCGCGCGATCAATGAAGAAGTGGCCAACGGCATGATCCGGGAAATGGCCTGGTACGACGAATACCTGAAAAAGGGCGGGGTCGACCGCAGCGCGAATACGACGCCGGGCAACAAGAAGGGCGGTTTGTCGAACATCGTCGAAAAGGCGATGGGCTCGATCGTCAAATCCGGCAGCAGCGCCATCTCCGGCGTGCTGTCGCCCGGCGAAAAGCTGCAACAGAAAGGGCTGATCTACGCGGCGACGCCGGCCAGCGACTTTATCTGCGGCACGCTGCAACTGGCGGCCGGCATGAACATGCATGTGTTTACCACCGGGCGCGGCACGCCTTACGGCCTTGCCGCGGTGCCGGTGATCAAGGTCGCCACGCGCTCCGACCTGGCGCGCCGCTGGCATGACCTGATGGACGTGAACGCCGGGC
>DATHMC010000353.1:0-10354 GCA_035487495.1 Undibacterium sp. | reverse complement strand
AAAATGATTTCAGTTCGACTTCCCGATGGTTCGCAGCGTCAATTTGAAGCGCCGGTAACAGTTGCCCAGGTGGCTGCCAATATCGGCGCCGGCCTGGCCAAGGCGGCCTTGGCCGGCAAGGTCAACGGCAAGCTGGTGGATACCTCTTATCTGATTGAGTCGGATGTGGACCTGGCCATCGTGACCGACAAGGATGCGGACGGCCTGGACGTGATCCGTCACTCTACTGCCCACTTGCTGGCGTATGCAGTCAAGGAATTGTTTCCGGATGCGCAGGTGACTATCGGTCCAGTCATTGAAAACGGCTTTTACTACGACTTTTCGTACAAGCGCCCGTTTACTCCCGACGACCTGCAAGCCATAGAAAAGAAAATGCTGGAGCTGGCCAAGAAGGATGAGCCTGTCACTCGCAAGGTGTTGCCGCGCGATGAGGCGGTGGCCTACTTCAAGTCGATAGGCGAAGCCTACAAGGCGGAAATCATCGCCTCCATCCCGCAGGGCGAGGACGTGTCGCTGTACACCGAGGGTAGCTTTACTGACTTGTGCCGCGGCCCGCACGTGCCTTCCACCGGCAAGCTGAAGGTATTCAAGCTAATGAAGCTGGCCGGCGCCTACTGGCGCGGCGACTCCAAGAATGAGATGCTGCAGCGCGTGTACGGGACTGCTTTCGCCAAGAAGGAAGACCAGGAAGCCTATCTGCACATGCTCGAAGAGGCGGAAAAGCGCGATCACCGCAAGCTGGGCAAATCGCTGGATCTGTTCCACTTCCAGGACGAGGCTCCCGGCCTGATTTTCTGGCATCCGAAAGGCTGGACTATCTGGCAGCAAATTGAACAATACATGCGCAAGGTGTACCAGGATTGCGGCTACCAGGAAGTCAAGGCTCCGCAGATACTGGACCGCACTTTGTGGGAGAGGACCGGCCACTGGGAGAACTATCGCGAAAACATGTTCTCGACTGAATCGGAAAATCGCCACTACGCGCTGAAGCCGATGAATTGCCCCGGCCACGTACAGATTTTTAATGCCAATATGCGCAGCTATCGCGAACTGCCTTTGCGCTTTGGCGAATTCGGCCAGTGCCATCGCAATGAGCCTTCCGGCGCCTTGCACGGCATCATGCGGGTGCGCGGATTTACCCAGGATGATGGGCATATCTTCTGTACCGAAGAACAAATCCTGGCTGAGGTAACCGCCTTCCATCCGCAGGCGATGAAGGTGTACTCTGACTTTGGCTTTGAAAATATCTTTATCAAGATTGCGCTGCGTCCGGATAATCGTATCGGTTCCGACGAGGTCTGGGATACTGCGGAAGAGGCGTTGCGTTCAGCACTGCGTCAATGTGGCGTGACTTGGGAGGAGTTGCCGGGTGAAGGCGCATTCTACGGTCCGAAGATCGAATATCACCTGAAAGACAGCCTTGGTCGACCTTGGCAGGTGGGTACCATGCAGGTGGATTTCTCGATGCCGGGTCGCCTGGACGCGGAATATGTATCGGATGACAACTCGCGCAAGGTGCCGGTGATGTTGCACAGGGCGATTGTCGGCTCCATGGAGCGCTTTATCGGCATCTTGATAGAAAATCATGCCGGCGCGATGCCTTTGTGGTTGTCCCCAGTGCAAATCGCAGTGCTGAATATCTCCGAATCGCAGGCGGAATATACCAAATCCGTTGCGGAAAACCTGAAGAAACAAGGGTTTAGAGTGCACACAGATTTGCGTAATGAGAAAATAACCTATAAAATACGCGAGCATTCAATGCAGAAATTACCTTACATCATCGTTATTGGTGATAAGGAAAGAGATGCAAACACAGTGGCTGTGCGTACGCGTGGCAATCTGGACCTGGGGGTTATGCCTCTGGATGCCTTGGTGGACCGCCTGAAGGGCGAGATAGAATCCAAGGCCTGACCGGATAAAGCCTAGCGGGAGAGCACAGCCAATTTATTTAATTTTTGAAGGAAACTGCAATAGCTACTGACAAGTCACATCGCATCAACGGTGAAATTACTGCGCCAGAAGTGCGCTTGAGCGGCGTTGAGAATGAGCCTCTGGGCATTGTTAAATTGGCAGAAGCCTTTCGCCTGGCTGAAGAGGCCAACGTCGATCTGGTTGAGATAGCGCCAACCGCGCAGCCTCCTGTTTGCCGCCTGATGGATTACGGCAAGTTCAAGTACCAGGAACAGAAGAAGGCGCACGAAGCCAAGCTGAAGCAAAAAGTCATCCTGGTCAAGGAAGTCAAATTTCGTCCGGGTACGGATGATGGCGATTACAACATTAAGTTGCGTAATCTGACCAAATTCCTGGATGACGGCGACAAGACCAAGATTACCCTGCGTTTCCGCGGCCGCGAGATGGCCCACCAGGAAATCGGTATGCGTATGCTGGAGCGTCTGAAGCTTGATCTGGAGCCGTATGGCCAGGTAGAGCAGTTTCCAAAGATGGAAGGTCGCCAGATGATCATGATTCTGGCGCCGAAAAAGAAAAAATAAGATTTGTGATCGCTGCGGGTAAAACTGCAGCTGTCCAAATGGCGGTGGACTAGATTTCATCGCCCAACAAGTGAGAGTAGGCATCCAAGTGCATCGTAATCGTTGCCACCTACAATCATGTTAAAAGTGGAGCTGTCGTAAAAGACAGATAGTGTTATGCCAAAAATGAAGACGAAAAGCAGCGCGAAAAAGCGCTTCCGTGTACGTCCAGGTGGAACTGTCAAACGTGGTCAGGCTTTCAAGCGCCACATCTTGACCAAGAAAACTACCAAAAACAAACGTCAGTTGCGCGGTGCAGTCGGTGTCCATGATACAAACATGGCTTCCGTAACTCGCATGATGCCAACAGCTTAACCTCATACTCAATATTTAAGGAGTTACTATGCCTAGAGTAAAACGTGGGGTTACAGCTCGTGCCCGTCATAAGAAAGTCCTCGATTTAGCCAAAGGCTATCGTGGTCGCCGCAGCAAGGTATACCGTATTGCCAAGCAAGCAGTTATGCGCGCCGGCCAATATGCATACCGCGATCGTCGTAACAAAAAACGCGTATTCCGCGCTTTGTGGATTACCCGTATCAATGCAGCAACCCGTGAACATGGCATGACTTACAGCGTGTTCATGAACGGCCTGAAAAAAGCTTCTATCGAGCTGGATCGTAAAGTCCTGGCCGATATGGCTGTGATGGACAAGCCAGCATTTGCTGCGATTGTTAATCAAGTTAAGGCTAACCTGGCTGCGTAATTGTTGTTATCAGATGTCGATACGCCATAGGCGTATCGACAATCAGTGAGCGGGGCAGAGGTTGAATCCTATGCCCCGTTTTATTTTTAGCCAGAGGCTGTTGCGGAATTACCCTTGCAAACTATTCGCCAGGCTAATCTCTCAACAACTTTTTGTTTTCGGCTCCCCGACGCGGGAAAAAAACGCATGAATCCCTTAGATCATCTCGTAACTCAAGCACGCGCAGATTTCGCTGCTGCCCAGGACGCCGCCGCCCTGGAAAATGCGAAGGCGCTTTACCTGGGCAAGACCGGGCAAATTACCGAGCAAATGAAAAGCCTGGGCAAGCTGGCGCCCGAAGAGCGCAAGGCGCAAGGCGCGATCATCAATGCCATCAAAGAGCAAATTGAAAACGCGCTGACGGACAGGCGCGAAGCGCTTGCCAATGCACAGATGCAGACGCGCCTGAATGCAGAAGCGATCGACGTCAGCCTGCCGGGCCGCGGCCGCAGCATGGGCGGCATCCATCCGGTGATGCGCACCTGGCAGCGCGTGGAAGAAATTTTTCGCTCCATCGGCTTTGACGTCGCCGACGGTCCTGAAATCGAGACCGACTGGACCAACTTCACTGCCTTGAACAGCCCGGAAAACCATCCGGCGCGCTCCATGCAGGATACCTTTTATATCGATGGCAAGGATTCGCAGGGCAAGCAGCTGCTGCTACGCACGCATACCAGTCCGATGCAGGTGCGTTATGCGCGCATGAACCAGTCTCCCATCAAGGTGATTGCTCCCGGCCGCACCTACCGCGTGGACAGCGATGCAACGCATTCGCCGATGTTCCACCAGGTAGAAGGCTTGTGGATCGATGAAAATATCAGCTTCGCCGACCTGAAGGGCGTGTACCTGAATTTCGTCAAGGCGTTTTTTGAAACCGACGACTTGCAAGTGCGTTTCAGGCCATCGTATTTTCCGTTCACCGAACCGTCTGCCGAAATCGATATCGCTTTCGGCAGCGGCCCGCTGAAAGGCCGTTGGCTGGAAGTATCCGGCTCGGGCCAGGTGCATCCTACTGTCGTCAGGAACATGGGCCTAGATCCGGATAAATACATAGGCTTTGCCTTCGGTTCCGGTCTGGAGCGTCTGGCGATGCTGCGTTACGGCATCAGCGACCTGCGCCTGTTCTACGAAGGTGACCTGCGCTTCCTGAAGCAATTCAATTAAATAAATGCCGCGCATGCAGGGTGCTATGCCCTGCGGTGGCGCGATATGTAAATCAAGCACATTTCCACGGCTGAATCATGCAATTTTCCGAAAACTGGCTCCGTACCATGGTAGATCCGAAGATGACTTCGGATCAATTGGCGCATCTGCTGACTATGTCAGGACTGGAAGTAGAGGAGCTCGACCCCGTCGCTCCACCGTTCTCCAATGTCGTAGTGGCCGAGATACTGGAAATCGCCAAGCATCCGAATGCAGACCGGCTGAACGTATGCCAGGTCAACGTCGGTACCGGCACCATCCTGAACATCGTTTGCGGCGCACCGAACGTGCGCGTAGGCATGAAAGTGCCGTGCGCGGTGGCCGGCGCTATTTTGCCGCCGGGCGAAGACGGCAAACCTTTCGAAATCAAGACAGGCCAGCTGCGCGGCGTGGAGTCGCAGGGTATGCTGTGCTCCGCACGCGAGCTGAAATTGTCCGAAGACCACGGCGGTTTGCTGGACCTGCCGGCCGATGCGCCGGTAGGCCAGAACTTCCGTGACTACTATCAGCTGAACGACCTGAAATTCACGATCAAGCTGACCCCGAACAAGGCGGACTGCTTATCCGTTTTAGGGGTGGCGCGTGAAGTCGCTGCGTTGACCGGCACGCCATTGACCTTGCCTGAAATCAAGGAAGTCGCCGTCACCTTGCAAGACAAGCTGCCGGTGAAAATCTCCGCGCCTGATTTGTGCGGTCGTTTCAGCGGTCGCATCCTGCGCGGCGTCAATGCCAAAGCGCCGACGCCGGACTGGATGAAACAAAGGCTGGAACGCAGCGGCCAGCGTCCTATTTCCGCGCTGGTGGACATTTCCAATTATGTGATGCTGGAAATGGGGCGCCCCAGCCATGTGTTCGACCTGGACAAGATCCACGGCGGCCTGGAGGTGCGTTGGGGCAGGCAGGGCGAATCGCTGAAACTGTTGAACGGCAATACCGTTGCGGTGGATGACTGGGTCGGCGTGATCGCCGATGACAAGGAGATTGAATCCCTGGCCGGCATCATGGGCGGCGATTCCACGGCAGTGACGCTGGATACGCAAAACATCTACCTGGAGGCGGCATTCTGGTGGCCGCAAGCAATACAAGGCAGGGCGCGTCGCTATAATTTCTCCACCGACGCAGCGCACCGTTTCGAGCGCGGCGTGGACTATGCTACAACGGTAGAGCATCTCGAGCGCATCACCGCGCTGATCGTTGAGATTTGCGGCGGCGCCGATCAGGTGATGGTCGGGCCGATGGACGACCATATTGTCAACCTGCCGCAACGCCCGGCGGTGAAATTGCGCACAGCGCGCGCGGTCAAAGTAATCGGCGTGGCGCTGACGGATGCAGTGATTGCCGATATCTTCAGCCGGCTGGGCCTGGAATTCACGCAGGCTCCGGGCGAGTTCATGGTGACGCCGCCTTCTTACCGCTTCGACATTGAAATTGAAGAAGACCTGATTGAAGAGATTGCGCGCGTCTACGGTTTTGAAAACATCCCGGCTTTGCCGCCGGTAGCTGCCAATGCGATGCGCATAGAGCCGGAAAACCACCGCTCGCTGTTCACGATACGTCGCCAGATTGCCGACCTGGATTACCAGGAGGTGATCAACTTCAGCTTCGTTGAGGAAGCCTGGGAAAAAGATTTCGCCGGCAACAGCAACCCCATCAAGCTGCTCAATCCTATCGCCAGCCAGATGAGCGTGATGCGCTCCAGCCTGATCGGCAGCCTGGTTGCCAATGCACGCTACAACCTGAATCGCAAGATCAGCCGCGTTCGGGTTTTTGAGATCGGTGCCGTGTATTTGCGCAATGCCGATGTGCCTGACGGCCCATTGACGGTCGCCGGCTACGAGCAGCCCAAGCGCCTGGCGGCGCTGGCCTACGGTCCGGTGGCGGAAGAGCAGTGGGGGCAGGATACGCGCAACGTGGATTTCTTTGACGTGAAAGCTGACCTGGAGGCCTTGTTTGCTCCAAGGACATTGCGCTTCATCAAGGCGGAACACGCTGCACTGCATCCTGGCCGTTCTGCGCGCATAGAATGCGACGGCCAGACCGTCGGCCTAATAGGCGAACTGCATCCGCGTTTGCAGCAGAAATATGACTTGCCGCTGGCGCCGGTGGTATTTGAAGTGGATACTGCGGCATTGCAAACAATGCAAGTGCCCGAGTACCGCGAGATTTCCAAGTTCCAGGCGGTAACGCGCGACTTGGCGCTGGTGGTCAGGCAGGCCGTCTCCGCTCAGGATTTGCTGGACGCCTTTGCGGGTGCAGCAAGTTCCAGCGAAGCGTGTAAAATCATGCAAGCCGTTGTTTTATTTGATGAATATCGCGGCAAGGGTTTGGAAAATGACGAAAAAAGTCTTGCTTTCCGCTTTACCTTGCAAGATACTCAAAGTACCTTGCAAGACGATAAAGTGGAGGCCGCAATGGCTGCCTTTGTTGCCGTGGCAAGCGCCGAGTGTGCAGCAAGATTGCGCTGATAGAGGAAGACTTGATTTCCGGCGGTATCGATAATCCGGGTCAATGAATCGAGCCAATAGGCAAAAGGGCTAAGAGCCAGCTTCAACAGTATTCCCGAGCCGGAGTGCTGTTGAATTAAACACAAGTAAGTAGGGATTGAAAATAATGAATGACGTGACTTCCGCTGAGCTTCAATCGGTTCTGGATGCAGATTTGAACCGTGCGATGCGTGAAGCCAAAGCGCGCTCACAAGCCGAAAAAGACCTGCCGACCCTGACCAAGGCCGAGTTGGCAGAGCTGCTTTTCGAGCAAGTGGGCCTGAATAAACGAGAAGCCAAAGACATGGTGGAAACCTTCTTTGACGAGATACGCAATGCGCTGGAACGAGGCGAAGCGGTCAAACTGTCCGGCTTCGGCAATTTCCAGTTGCGCGACAAGCCGCAGCGACCTGGCCGCAATCCTAAAACCGGTGAAGAAATTCCCATTACAGCACGCCGTGTCGTTACCTTTCACGCCAGCCAGAAACTGAAAGGCATGGTCGATGACGTTGGTAATCAACCTCTTGCCCATGCTGCCTGATCTTATCCATGAATGAACATAAGATAGAAGCTTTTGTTTTGCCGCCGATTCCGGCGAAGCGCTACTTCACCATCGGTGAAGTCAGCGATTTATGCGGTGTCAAGCCACATGTGCTGCGCTACTGGGAACAGGAATTCACTCAGCTGAAACCTGTCAAGCGCCGGGGTAATCGGCGCTACTATCAGCACCACGAAGTCTTGCTGATACGCCGCATACGCGAGCTTTTGTATGAACAGGGCTTCACCATCAATGGCGCCCGCAACAAGCTTAATGTCCACGCGAACGGCAGTGCCAACGATGCGCAGATCGACGCCGTAGCGCCTCCCATAAACCTGCTGGCCATACGCGACGAACTGACGTCCATCCTGTCGCTGTTGGCAAGGTAAGCCGCTTGTAAATTGCCCCTGCGCTGTGAAGCGAGGGGCGCTCTCTGCTGCGCAGCAATACCATCATATGCCCGCTGCTTTTCCCCCGCTTCCGGACACTGTTCCGGCATCACTTCCTCCGCTGTTGACGTACTCCTCCTGAACTTGCCGACGTCCTTTCGGGGATTTGATCCGCGTGACGATTCTTGCAAGAAAAATTAAAATGATATGAATTCGAAAATGTGTGGGTTTAATGTCGCAAACTGCGCATAGCTGCCCTGCGCGAAGGCGTATCCAATTTGTATTTATGATATAAAGACTTGTACTCAACAATTAAGGAGTGCAATTTGTCTACTTCAACGACAGGAGAATGATGATGAAAAGAATTTTGCCGATTCTGGCGGTTCCTCTCGCGCTGGCGGTCAGTTTGCCGGTTTTCGCTCAGGCTTCTGCATCCGCAGACGCCATGAGCTCTGCTTCGGCCAGCGCCAAAACCAGGGCTGAAGTAAAAGCCGAAACCAAGGCGGCGGCCAAGGCTGGGGAGCTGAATAAAAATGGGGCCATGCTAGTGACGCCGAAAAAATCGGACGGCTCAGGCACCACGCGCGCAGAAGTGAAAAGCGAAGTGAAAACTGCCCGCAAGGCAGGTGAACTGGACAAGAATCTTGATCTCGACCCTGTGCCGGTTCAAAAAGGCGACAAAACAAAAGGCAAAACACGCGCTCAAGTAAAGGCTGAGGCAAAGGCTGCAGCCAAGGTCAAGGAAGGTGTAGACCTGCCGGGCAAGTAAGGCCGGCGCGTTAAACGCCGCCTGCCAAGCAAGGCGCAATGCAAGTACAAAGACGGGCCGCTGCATGCGGCCCGTTTCTATTCCGCCTGGCCCACCTGGCGTTGCGAACAACCTCTCCACTCGGACATCATTCATCCTGATAGCGCAATGAGGGCGGTATTTGATGCTTTATCAGTGATGAACACTATCTATATGAATCCGGCACAAGAGGGCCAACGGACATTGATGAATTGAAGTGAAACGCCATACAGTAAAAACCACCTGTTTTGTACCCAGGCGGCCGGTATTCGGTGATTCATCCCCATGGTTCAAAAATGAGTGCTCTCTTTGCAATTTCGGATGTTGAAGTGGGACATTTAAAATCGGCGGCCTGGGTACAAGTCACTCTGCGCCAAAAAATGTGGCACAAATTGAGCCAGCGGCACAGCGGGCTAATCCCTAACGATTGAAAAGCTCAGCGTGAAATATCTTATTGTCATCCAATCATAGATACAAATAAGTGTCGAAGAAACTTACGCTCTTTCTTTTTTTTTATCGATGATTTTCCGAAAAATACTGGCACAGCATGCCGATTCCATAGGGACACAAAAATTTTGGCACGGAACGTGCTCGGTCCATAGTAGGTCTTTCGTTTTCGGTTTTGCATGTGGCTGGCGGGTTTTCCAGTTGATGCAATTTGGCCACGGGATCGCAGGCGCGAAAGTCTTTTTGTGTCTTGTTTATTCGGGGGAGAACATCATGAAAAATTTACTTATAAAATTGCTCTTTATATTTATAGCATCGGTTCCTGCAATTAGTTTTGCATCGCCGGTACCATCAGATAAGGTGGTCATCACTAATAATAGTGACGGCATCTATCCGAGCAGCAGTCTTAATGTACCAGAGGGCGGAACCGAGCCAAGCGGGGTATTTGTCGGGGGATCTCCGATCTTCGGCGGGGACGGTTGGGGTGTCTTGAACATTTTTCTCACCGAGCCGGGGACGAACATAATCAGTGATCATTTGTTCAGTTTAGCGGCGGAGAGCCATTTTTGTAACCTTGAGACGCACGCTGGGGCCGACTGCATCTTCTTTAGTTCCGATCCGTCAACCGATCCGTTGATCGGAACGCTATGCACTCTAGGGAGGACCTTTTGTATCCAGGAGACCGGACTTTTGCAAGACGTGACGTTCATGGTCGCTGCACAGAATCACGGCAGAGGAATCTTCGCTAACGGTACCATCTCCATCCAATCGGATGTAGATAATATCCCCGAACCTGCTTCGCTTATGCTTCTGTGCCTAGGCTTTGCCGGGCTCGCGTTCAACCGCCGCAAACAGGCAATTTAATCGTATGCGCGGGTATGTGAAAGTCGGCCCGCTTCGGCGGGCCTTTGAAGTGTGGCTGTTGAGATATGACTTTTCTGGTCCGACGCATCGCAGTCAGATCGCGATCTGCCGCCCGATTTCGACCACTCCATCGCTCGGAAGTCGGAAGAAGTCCGTGACATGTACAGCATTTCGTTCCATTGCGGCGAAGAAGGCTTTCTCATAGTAGACTACGTCGTCAATTTGTATGCGACAGCCTTGCGCGACTGCTTGCACCAGTACGCTAGGAATATCTGGCCTTTCCATAAAACCATACCTTGCCGTCGCACGCCAGAAATCTGGCCCTATTTCCGTCAAACAGGTAGCCGACCTCATGGGTGAGATTGCGGCC
>DATHMC010000352.1:0-7729 GCA_035487495.1 Undibacterium sp. | reverse complement strand
AACACGGCTTTCTGCGCATTGCCCTTGTCGTCGGTATAGTTGACCGTCACATCCTTCTTGCCTGTAACGATCTCGCCTATCTTCACGCCCAGATTGATGGACAGGCCCTGCTTGACGAACAGCTTGTGCGCTTCCTTGGCGATTTGCTCATCGACCGCACCCAGGAAAACCGGCAGGGCTTCGAGCACGGTGACTTCAGCGCCGAGACGACGCCATACGCTTCCCATTTCGAGGCCGATCACACCGGCGCCGATCACACCCAGTTTCTTGGGTACGTCGGCAATCGTCAGCGCGCCGTCATTGGACAGGATCAATTCTTCGTCAAATGCAGCGCCTGGCAACGCGCGCGCGTTGGAGCCGGTAGCGACGATGATGTGCTTGCCGGTGATGGACTCTTCTGCCTTGCCGGCGACCTTGATTTCATAGCCGCCCTCGGCAGCCTTGACGAAAGAACCGTGGCCGTGAAAAAAAGTGACCTTGTTCTTCTTGAACAGGAAAACGATACCGTCGTTGTTTTGCTTGACGATGGTGTTTTTACGCGCCAGCATCTTGCCCACATCCAGGCCCAGGCCTTTGACCTCGATACCGTGGTCGGCAAAAGCATGGCCCGCATGCTCATAGTGCTCGGACGATTGCAACAGCGCCTTGGATGGAATGCAACCTACGTTGGTACAAGTGCCGCCCAGTGCCGGGCCGCCCTTGTCATTGCTCCATGCATCGATACATGCAGTGGAAAAACCTAATTGTGCAGCGCGGATTGCCGCAATATAGCCGCCAGGGCCGCCGCCGATTACGACAACATCAAATTGTTTGCTCATGGATTTATCTCGTATTTTCTGGTGAGGATCACATTCAGTCTTCTGCCGGAACGAATATCCACGCAAGGATATAAGCCACCAGGCCAAAGCCGAAATAGAATGTGAACAAGACAAAAATCAAACGCCACGCCCAGGATTCCAGCCCGGTAAATTTCCCCAGGCCGCCGCAAATGCCGCCCAGCCACTGATCTTTCGTGGAACGGCGGAATTTGCCCAACTGGCTTAAAGAATCGTCAACGTAGGCAGATGAGCCGGATTCGCTCGAAGCCAATAATTTTTCCTTGGCTTGTGCAAACTCCGCATCTGTCAGGGCGCCCGACAGATGCAGCTCATGCAGACGTTTGATTTCGTCTGAGATGGACATTACAGATCCAGTAACAAGCGAGCTGGATCTTCCAGCGCTTCTTTCATTGCTACCAGGCCCAGTACTGCTTCACGACCGTCAATAATGCGGTGATCGTAAGACATTGCCAGGTAGTTCATCGGACGCACTACGATCTGGCCATTTTCCACCACGGCGCGGTCCTTGGTGGCGTGTACGCCGAGGATCGCCGATTGCGGTGGATTAATGATGGGTGTCGACAGCATGGAGCCGAAGGTGCCGCCATTGGAGATCGAGAAAGTACCGCCGGTCAGGTCTTCCAGGGTCAGCTTGCCGTCTTTTGCCTTGGCGCCGAATTCACCGATTTTCTTTTCGATGTCAGCGATAGACATTTGATCGGCATTGCGCAGGATAGGCACCACCAGGCCGCGCGGCGAACCGACCGCGATACCGATGTCGAAATAACCGTGGTAAACGATGTCGTTGCCATCAACGGACGCGTTGATGATAGGGTATTTCTTCAGCGCGGCAACGGCTGCCTTGACGAAGAAGGACATGAAACCCAGTTTCACGCCGTGCTCTTTCTCAAACTTGTCTTTGTACTTGTTGCGCAGGTCGATCACAGGCTGCATGTTGACTTCATTGAAGGTCGTCAAGATGGCATTGGTCGATTGCGACTGGATCAGGCGCTCGGCGATACGTGCGCGCAGACGGCTCATAGGCACGCGCTCTTCCGGCCTGTTGCCCAGGTTAGGCGCGGCCGGCGCAGCAACCTGTTGCAGTGCCGGCTTAGCCGCTGGGGCGGCGATAGGAGCGACCGCAGGAGAGGCGGCCTTATTGGCTACCGCACCTAATGCGTCGCCCTTGGTCACGCGGCCGTCTTTGCCAGTGCCGTCCACCTGGGTGGCGGTCAAGTTGTTTTCAGCCAGGATTTTTGCGGCGGCCGGCATGGCAACGCCTGCGGCGGACTTGGAAGCCAGCGCATTGATTGCCGCGGCAACCGGATCAGCTGCTGCCGGTGCTGTCGCTGCAGGAGCGGCGGCTACCTGCAGCGGGCTGACCTTGGCAGAACCTTCAGTATCGATAGTTGCAATCACTTCACCGGCAACCACAGTGCTGCCGTCCGGCTTGATAATCTGGGCAATCACACCTGCTGCCGGCGCCGGCAACTCCAGCACGACCTTGTCGGTTTCGACGTCGATCAAGTTTTCATCGCGGCCGACTGATTCGCCTACTTTTTTATGCCACTGCAGCAGTGTCGCTTCTGCGACGGATTCTGATAACTGCGGAACTACTACTTCGATAATTGCCATATTACTCTCCGTTTCGGTTTGTACGCGCGGCGCGCCAGCTTCTGATGCGCCGCGGTGTCATTATTTGGTCAGGACAAAGCCCTTGAGTTTGGAAAATGCAGTTTCCAGCAAGGCTTTTTGCTGCGCATAGTGCTTGTCGTAGTAACCGACGGCAGGCGATGCGCTTGCTGGACGACCGGCGTACGCCAGTTTTTGGCCATCTTCCAGGCTTTCAAAAATATTGTGCTGGATCTGGAACCAAGGCCCCTGATTTTGCGGCTCATCCTGCGCCCAAACCAATTCAGCCAGATTCGGGAATTTCTTCAGTTCAGCAACAAAACTCTTGTGCGGGAAAGGATACAACTGCTCGATACGCAGAATTGCCGTATCGGTCTGGCCGCGTTCTTTGCGTGCATTGACCAGGTCGTAGTACACCTTGCCTGAGCAGGCGATAACGCGCTTGACCTTCTTCGCATCGATCTTTTCATCCACTTCGCCGATCACGGTGTGGAAGCTGCCCTTTGCCAATTCGGACAAAGGCGAGCCGGCTTCCTTGTTACGCAACAAGGATTTCGGCGTCATGATCACCAGCGGCTTCCTGAACATGCGGATCATCTGGCGACGCAACAAGTGGAAAATCTGTGCGGCCGTGGTCGGCTGCACGACTTGCATGTTGTTGTCGGCGCACAGTTGCAGGAAACGTTCCGGACGTGCGGACGAATGCTCCGGGCCCTGGCCTTCATAGCCGTGCGGCAGCATCATGACCAAGCCGGATGCGCGACCCCACTTCACTTCGCCGGAGCTGATGAATTGGTCGATGACAACCTGCGCGCCGTTGGCGAAATCGCCGAACTGGGCTTCCCAGATGGTCAGCGTATTGGGTTCCGCAGTGGAGTAACCGTATTCAAAACCAAGCACCGCTTCTTCAGACAACACCGAATCGATGACGGTGAATGGAGCCTGATTGTCGGAGATATTTTGCAGCGGGATGTAGGTTCCTGCATCCCAGCGTTCGCGGTTTTGGTCATGCAAGACCGCATGGCGGTGCACGAAAGTACCGCGCCCTGCATCCTGGCCGGTCAGGCGGATGCCGTAGCCGGAAGAAACCAGGGAAGCGTAGGCCAGGTGTTCGCCCATGCCCCAGTCCAGGTTCATCTCGCCGCGGCCCATCGTGGCGCGGTCGCCCAATACTTTTTCTACCAGGCTGTGCGGCTTGAAGCCGCCGGGCACGGTGGTGATGCGCTCAGCCAGACGTTTCAATTCCGTCATAGGCACAGCGGTGTCGGCAGCATCGGTCCATTTGCGGTTCAGGAAAGGTATCCAGTCCACCGCATACTTGTTCTTGAAGTTGGAGATCACAGGGTCAACTGTGTGCTTGCCGGCGTCCATCGCGTCGCGGAAGGCCTTGACCATCTGGTCGCCGCCGTCGGCCGCAATAGTGCCTTGCGCCGCCAGTTTGTCCGCGTACATCTTGCGGGTGCCTGGATGCTGCGCAATCTTCTTGTACATCAAAGGCTGCGTCAGCGCCGGCGTATCTTGCTCATTGTGACCCAGTTTGCGGTAGCAGATGATATCCACCACGACGTCTTTCTTGAATTCCAGGCGGTAGTCCAGCGCAATTTGCGTTGCCAGAACCACGGCTTCAGGATCATCCGCATTGACGTGCAATACCGGCGCTTCGATCATTTTCACAACGTCGGAGCAATACAGCGTGGAGCGGGAATCGCGCGGATCGGAAGTGGTGAAGCCGATCTGGTTGTTGATCACGATATGCATCGTGCCGCCGGTACCGTAGCCGCGGGTCTGCGCCAGGTTCAGGGTTTCCATCACGACGCCCTGCCCTGCAAACGCAGCATCGCCGTGCACCAGGATAGGCAACACTTGTGCGCCGTCCTTGTCGCCGCGACGTTCCATGCGCGCCTTGACGGAGCCCTCAACCACGGGGTTGACGATTTCCAGGTGGGAAGGATTGAACGCCAGCGACAGGTGAACCGGGCCGCCCGGGGTCGAGATATCGGAAGAGAAACCTTGATGGTATTTAACGTCGCCGGCCGGCAAATCGTCGCCGTGCTTGCCTTCAAATTCGGCAAACAGGTCTTGCGGCATTTTGCCGAGGGTATTGACCAGCACGTTCAGGCGGCCGCGGTGGGCCATGCCGATCACGATTTCCTGCACGCCGCGCTCGCCGGCACGCTGTATGGTTTCGTCCATGGAGGCGATGAAGCTTTCGCCGCCCTCCAGGGAGAAACGCTTTTGGCCCACATATTTGGTGTGCAGGTAGCGCTCCAGGCCTTCGGCGGCAGTCAGCCGGTCCAGGATGTGCTTTTTCTTTTCTGCAGAGAATGACGGCGTAGAACGAATGGATTCCAGCTTCTGTTGCAACCAGCGCTTCTCGGTAGGATCGCTGATGTACATGAATTCGGCGCCGATCGAACGGCAATAGGTATCGCGCAAGGCGTTCAACAAATCGCGCAACGAAGCAGTTTCAGCACCGAAATAGGTGTGACTGATATTGAACTGCAGGTCCATGTCGGCATCGCTGAAACCGTAGAAGCTTGGCTCTAGCTCGGGGATGCTCGGACGTTCCTGGCGTTGCAGCGGATCCAGGTTGGCCCAGTGGGTGCCCAGGAAGCGGTAGGCAGCGATCAGTTGCTGCGCGGCGACGCGTTTGCGCCCCATTTCTGCATCGTCTGCGGCGGCAGTGACGCGGACCGGGCCTTGCTTGGCGCGCTCGGCGAACGAGGCGATAACAGGGGCGTGAGCTACGTCGGGTTTGCTGGAGCCGTCAACCGCAGGAACATTCTGCATGGCGTCAAAATAGGCGCGCCAGTTGTCGGGTACCGAGCCGGGATTGTTGAGATACGCTTCATATAACTCCTCGACGTACGGCGCATTGCCGCCGAACAGGTAGGAGTTGGCGTTATATTGTTGCATCATCTTGCTCACCTTTCTTCGCGTTTCGCGAGATTAGCGGGTTAATCTAACCTTCCGCGACACGGCCTGACCGGTTAGCGGATTGCACATCAAGTTGTGGGGAAGGGCTTGTTTCAAACTGCCCATTCTCAAATCAAAAATTTCATTTTTGATGCTAAAAAGATAATTTTTTTGAATTAAAAATGATGGCGGATCTAAAATTTCTCTATCGTGCCGAAGCATAGCACACTACGCAAAAAAAAAGCGAGCCGTGCAAGGCCCGCTTATTCTACTATGCAATCATTCTTTGCGCAGTCGCAGTATTTACTTAACCGCGCTTTGCAATCGGCGGCACGTCACGTGTTGGCGAGCCAACAAATAACTGGCGTGGACGGCCGATTTTTTGCTCAGGATCGGAAATCATCTCTTTCCATTGCGCGATCCAGCCTACTGTACGTGCCAGCGCGAAAATGCCGGTGAACAGCGAAGTTGGAATGCCCAGCGCGCGCTGTACGATGCCGGAGTAGAAGTCGACGTTAGGGTACAGTTTGCGGGATACGAAGTATTCGTCTTCCAGTGCAATCTTCTCCAGGGCCATTGCCAGCTTGAACAGAGGATCGTCTTGCAGGCCGAGTTCTTGCAGCACTTCGTAGCATGTTTCACGCATCAGCTTGGCGCGCGGATCGTAGTTTTTGTAAACACGATGACCGAAGCCCATCAGCTTGATGCCGGAGTTCTTGTCCTTCACTTGCCTGATGAACTCAGGAATATTGTCGACGCTGCCGATTTTTGTCAGCATGTCCAGCGCTGCTTCGTTTGCACCGCCGTGAGCAGGTCCCCACAGGCAGGCGATACCGGCTGCGATACAGGCGAACGGATTGGCACCGGAAGAGCCAGCCAGGCGCACGGTCGATGTTGACGCATTTTGCTCGTGATCGGCGTGCAGGATCAGGATACGGTCCAGTGCGCGCACCAACACCTCATTGACCTTGTACGGCTCACATGGGTTGGAGAACATCATGTACATGAAGTTCGCGCTGTAGGACAGGTCATTGCGCGGATACACGAAAGGCTGGCCGATAGAATATTTGTAAGCCATTGCCACCAGCGTAGGCATTTTGGCGATCAGGCGAATCGCGGAAACTTCGCGATGACGCGGATCATTGATGTCCAGCGAATCATGGTAGAAAGACGCCAGAGCGCCGACCGTGCCGACCAGCACCGACATAGGATGCGCGTCGCGACGGAAGCCGCGGAAAAAGAATTGCATCTGCTCGTGGACCATGGTGTGCTTGGTCACGGTGTCGACAAATTCTGCCTTCTGCGCGACAGTCGGCAATTCACCGTTCAGCAACAGGTAGCAGGTTTCCATGAAATCGCCGCCATTGACCGCCAGTTGCTCAATAGGGTAGCCGCGGTACAGCAACTCGCCTTTGTCGCCATCGATGTAAGTGATGGAAGAGTTACATGCTGCCGTGGACATAAAGCCCGGATCATAGGTGAACTTGCCCGTTGCTGCGTACAATTTACGAATATCGATTACATCAGGGCCAACCGTGCCTTGGTAAATAGGCATTTCCAGCGATGGGGAACCATCGGAAAACGATAGGGTTGCTTTTGTTTCAGAGTTAGTCATGGCTCTTCCCTAGAGGTGAGTCGTTAATCAAAAAAACACGAAATTCATTCCGTATTTCATGCGGCTTGCAGGCGTATCAGCAGAGCCCGGACATGGGGAAGGTCGACCTCTCCTTCCGGTTGCTTCTTCGCCAAGATCAGATCCATCAAAATATTGTCGGATAGTTCCATCAGTCGGCTGAATGCATCAACCTCTTCGTCCGTCAGGGATTCCTCGTGAGCATCCAGAAAACGGGTCAGTATCAAATCATTTTCAAGGAGGCCGCGGCGGGCGCGCCATCTGAGACGGGCACGTTTAACAGGATCACTTTGATGGCTTATCGGCATACTTTGTTTCTTCAATCTCTATGCATATTTCATGCAATTCTTGGAACCTGTCCGACATTCTACTGCGAAGGCGTTTTCGAAGTTTGGTACGGCCCCTCTACTTGACTAAAGGGCTACCTCCAGCCTGCCATCGTTATCTCAACAGGTTCTCGGACGCTAACAAATGCGCCAAAAACAGCATGAAATAAGGGCGGAGTCCAGGTACAGCGATCGAACTCCGCTCTCATACGGCTTATACGGCGCGGCGAACCATGAGTTCCTTGATCTTACCGATCGCCTTGGTTGGATTCAGGCCTTTAGGGCAAACATCCACGCAATTCATGATGGTATGACAGCGGAACAAACGATACGGGTCTTCCAGGTTATCCAGGCGCTCGCTGGTGGCTTCGTCGCGCGAGTCGGCGATAAAGCGGTAAGCTTGC
>DATHMC010000351.1:0-15447 GCA_035487495.1 Undibacterium sp. | reverse complement strand
AAAAATTTAAGCGGGTTGTTGTTGCGGCGTACCACCATCGTCATGTCTGCATTCACCTCGCGCTTGACCTGCGCGCGCCGCGCCAGCAGGCCGTGCGTGCCATGCACCGACGCCGCCAGCAATTTGCCCAGCATCTCCATCAGTTCCGGCGTCAGCTTGGAGCCGGCGCCCAGGCCTATCGAATTGTTCCCCAGACCCGCCCCGCGCAGGAAGGCATCTACCAACTCCTGGTTGCTGGCTTCATCTGTCTCTGCAGGCTCAAGCGGGTTGTGGGTGGACATGTAAGGCTTCTCCTGAATTAATTGCAGCGGCAATGGCCGGATCGGTGCGATGCTGCTTAGTCCCAAACACTAGCCTAGTTTGTGCTGTGTAGCAACAAAAGCATCAGCTTCTTTGCAAGATGTTTAATTTTTTCTGACGTTGCAAAAATAATACCAAAATACTTGCGGGTGTAGGCATACTCTGCTGCCTTTGAGCGGTCGGCGCCACTTCGCAGTTTGCCGACTGTCGGGAACCTGCCCTGCATCACTTAACAACATCATAAAGGATCACAATGAAGCGCCTTATCACTTTCGCTGCCGCGATGTTCTTCACCGTCGGCGCCCAAGCTGCAGCCCCCAGCACCGAGTCCCTCGAAAAATTGCTGGAAGTGACCCACATAGAAAAATTGCTGGATTCCGTGCGTCCGCAAATACAGTCCATGACGAAAGTGATGATGGACCAGGCGCTAAAAGGCGCAGCCGTAAGCCCGCAGGAACAAAAAATCCTGGATGATTTCCGCGCAAAGGCGGCCGCCATCTCCAACGAAGAACTGAGCATGGCAAAAATGAAGCCCATGTACATCCGGATTTACAGCGCCAGCCTGACCCAGGAAGATGTCGACGGCCTGATCGCCTTCTACGAAAGCCCGACCGGCCAGGTAATGGTCACCAAGATGCCGAAGATCATGCAAGCCATCATGGCCGAAATGCCCAAGCTGATGGAGCCCATGTCGCAAAAGATGCAGCAGGCCGGCAAGGAAATGCAGGAGCAACTGGCAGCTTTGAAGAAGAAGCCGGCGCAGTAGGCCTGCAACATTCAAAAGCCCCAGGGTAGCCAACGCAGTAAGCGCCCGCACTCTTCCAATTTGTCAACACCGTGGAAACCCGCGTAAAATGCAACTGTCGCGGGTGTAGCTCAATGGTAGAGCAGAAGCTTCCCAAGCTTACGACGAGGGTTCGATTCCCTTCACCCGCTCCAATGAAAACGTATGATTTTCGGCCTAATTTATTTCCGCAATATTGGAATATTTCCGCAAAAATCGATTTTTAGCTAATTTTTTTGGCCTAGATTGACGCATTGAATCACTGGAATGTTCATTCATAGCTTCACTTGGGTTATTGTCGAAACTGAAACGAAATCGTGATCAGGCTTACCATCCTTTGTTTTAGTTCCGTTAGCGAATTCAAGGTCGGCAGTAAACGCCACCGTAGTACCTGCGGGAAGCACAACGGATGCCATATCCCCTAGTTCTGAATTCGGCAAAAGCACTAGGCCGTCTGCTGGAAAGAGATCTACCTTTGCAATCAATTCTCCTTCACCCTCGTGAATCACTGCGCCGGATTTCAAGCCATCAGGGATCTTTCGAACGAGAAGCTTATAAGATCCGCTCGATCTATCAATATCAAGTTCTGTCGGCCGCGGATTCTTTAACTTAACGTGAACGACTACCAAGCGTAGGTCGTCTTTATATGGGAGTACTTGGGTCTCAATACTCATATTACTAACCCAATCCCGGGCACCACCAATCTGAAATTGATAGTAAGCCCAAATTCCACCTCCAACCAACGCGCCGCAAGAGAGCACTTTAAAAAGTAATTCGAAAATGGCCGTTGCGTCTTTTAGCTGATCAGCGCCGAAATATTTCATTCTGCCCTCCATAGGTTGAAGAGCGTCCAGCTTACGATTTAATGATACAGTCGTCTACCTCGCTAAGCGATCAAAGCTAGCCGCCAAATAAAGGTCAAGTACAAACGTAAATGACATTGACCACAGGCCGCTTGCATAGGCATAGTCAAAAGGCCCTACGGCGGCTTCTATATTGCTTTGTTGGGCGGGGTCAATGAACTATGTGCCTTCAATGGTCAGATCAATGTGCCGGTAGTTTTTACCAGTCCTTCGCTAACATAGCTCTAATTGAATGGCAATTCGAGCTGCGAACACTATATTTAGTCGCGGTCGCGCTCCGTAAAAATCTCGCTTTTGCGGAACTGGAATTGGGCCAAAACCCACGAGAGTTATAGAGAGTTGTAAGAGCGTCCCAAGCTTACGAGGATTCGATTCCATTCACCCGCTCCAATGAAAACAATCGTTTTCGGCATGCAAAAAATTCCTAAAAAATATAAAAATTCCGCGAAGTAGTTCACCCGCCAAAGGATGCGGATTCACTATTTCAGGGTCGAGCGAATACAGCTCTGGGCAAAAAAATCGCGCTAAAAATAATATTGCTGCCAATAAAATAAAATTTTTCAAATCAAGGCAGTCATCAATTACTGATCGCAGCCTTGCTAAATGGCTGATTCAGATCCAAGATGAAAGCTCGCTTTATTAAAACCTTAACTTGAGGCGCGAACTTGATCGCCTTGGTGTTGTTCCGAGAGAAAGTCTACGTGTGGCCAAGGCGGCTGCAAAACGGAAAACTATGCATGAATTCCATAGCTAAGTGCGCGCGCATAGACAGCATAACTCTTGCAGCTAAAGAAATTACTGGAATTCTGTATGGATGGATATGCTGCCATCCAAGCTGACTCAGCAAACCGGCTACCTCTCAGTTATCCAGATTGGCAACGATGCGCGGCCACTACATGAATAGTGGATAAGCGGAGGAGCGAGTCCAGCCAACATGCGGGCGACAGTCGTTAATTGGCTCAATTCATATCAACACGGGTTGCATAATGGGATCTGCCGATGAGCCAGCCTTGCGGTTGCAACGGAGTGTCGGACAGGTTTGCGGCGGAAGATGCGGTCCGAAACACCGGCGGACTACGTTGGGTGGCAAGAGTCGGTGGGTAGTCTTTGAATGCCGAGGAGAATCAAATCATGAGTAATAAGCCGACGATTGTTTTGGTACATGGTTTTTGGGGAGGTGCAGCGCATTGGAGCAAGGTCATCGCTGAGCTCGCGCGTAAGGGCTATACGTCCATTTGCGCTGTTGAGTTGCCATTGACTTCGCTAGCAGAGGATGCTGAGCGCACCCGCAAGATGATCGCGCAACAGACAGGTCCGGTGTTGCTGGTGGGCCATTCGTATGGCGGCGCGGTCATTACGGAAGCGGGGAACCAGCCTAACGTGGTTGGTCTGGTCTATATCGCTGCATTTGCCCCAGACGCTGGCGAGAGTCCGGGCGGCATCACCCAGGAACATCCACCCGTTGCAGCGGCCAATCTTGCGCCTGATAGCGATGGCTATCTGTGGGTTAAGCGAGAAAAATTCCATGAAAGTTTTGGCCAGGACTTGACGGCGGAAGAGGGGCTGGTGATGAGCGTGACGCAGAAAGCTCCACTCGCCAGCACTTTCGGCGACACAATCACGAATCCCGCCTGGAGAAAAAAACCGTCGTGGTATCAGATATCCAGTGAGGACAGGATGATTGCACCACAGAACCAGCAACGAATGTCGGCGCGGCTCGGTGCCAGAAAAATCATTACCTTGAAGGCAAGCCATGCTTCGCTGGCTTCCATGCCGGTCGAAGTGACGGCATTGATCGATGAGGCTGCAATCGAAGTGATGAAGGGCTGACCGCAGCGATACGCAATCGAACGTTATCTATCCATTTACAGGCTGCCGGCGTCTACGGCGGATTGCAGCGTCAGGAACACTGCGGCGACGTCCTCGGTGGCGGGTGCGGCATCGTCAAAAATGCATGCGATCAAACGCGGGTTATGGCCGTCGCCGGTCAATCTGTCCCAGCCTTGCATGGCGCGCAGCGACAACTTGGAATCGGTCGTAAAGCCGCCGATGCCGTAGCGGTAAAAAACATGGCGCTGGCTCTCGCTCTTGTCTCGCTGCCAGGTGGAATGCAGCATGCTCAGGCAGTGTGAGTCGACGCAAGCGGATTGCTTCTGGATCTGCCCCTCCCGCCATATCTCCTTATCGCCGGGCGCAAGCCGCGATTCGGTCAATTTCGCAGTCGGCGACAAAGTCTCGACCATCAGCACCCGCATCTCCCGGCCGTTGCGTTGATAGGTCAGGCTTAAAGATTCGCTCTGGTTCTGCGGGTCGGCGATCCAGTCCGCTGCCGGGGAGGCGAGCTGCCATCCTGCAATATTTTGCGGAGCCGCCGCAGTTGTTGCCGCATGCGGCGTACGCTGCGCATTGATCGGCAAGCTCAGCAGGCCGCCGATGATGAGCAGGACCGCCAGGCCGGCGGCTACCGGGGCAAATTGCCGCGCGATATTGGTCGGTTCCGGCGATGCGGCAACTGGCGCGGTGTCGGGGGTGTCCGCTTTCAGTCGGCTCAAAACAAAAAACAGCAAACCCAAGGTCACGAACAGGGCCATCCATTGGATACCGCCGTGCGCGGTCAGCGCCATTTGCGAGCCGCGCACCCAGTCAATCAGGATAATGGCATTGACCCTTAGCGCATTGGACAGCATGCCGAGCAAGGCGCCGAACAAGCTCAGCGCCACCACCTTGAAGATTGACCGATACAGCAATAAGGCGAAGCTATAACTGAGGAAAATTGCCAGGCTTACATAAGAGAGGCCGGAACATTCGTCGACCACGATGTAGCGGTGGGTGCCGATGTAGACAACGAAGCCTTCCACCTTGTGGGGCAGCTGGGCTACCACGGCAAATAGCTCGATGGCCTTGACGGTTGCGATGCGCAGCAATGGCTGCAGCAAGTCGCCCGACGGTATCATCAGAAACAGCAGGGCCACGACAGGAAACAGCCGCCAATAGGGGCGCCAGCCGAGCATCGCCATTGCTATGCCCTGCACGGCCAGCACCAGGGCGACCTGGCGCCCGACATCGATATTCATTAAAGCGGCGATACACCAAAGCGCGGCCGCGCCAATCGCCACCAGGACGCCGCTGAAATCGGGTTGCGGATTGATCGCCAGGGTGGCCCTGCGCTGATCCCAGGCCAGCAGATACACCATCATGGGCGCGACCAGCCAGGCGTATTGATAAGCTTCGTTGTTGGTCCATAGCGCTGCCAGGCCGGACAGCGTCGGCCATAACACCAGGGACGCCAGGACGCAGCCTGAGATTCCTCCCAGCAGTGCAATCTTCCAGTTACGGGCCAGGGCGGGGCTGAGCCGGTAAGGCGTGCCAGCCGCCGGCCCGCCTGCGCCACCGGGACTGCGCTCCCTGGCGGGATAGGCCATGCCGTTGCGGAACAAAAACGGCTGCTGCAGGGCGCGGCCGAGTCCGGTGTCTGGCGCCCGGTGAAAATACTCCAGGCCAAAATGCGGGATGCTTGCTTCAGCGGGATCGACATAACTGCCGAACAGCCGGTCCCAGAGTGTCAGCACAGTTCCATAATTGCTGTCGGTTTCCGTTCTCAGGTCGGAATGATGCACAGCGTGCACAGGCGGCGTGACGATTACTTGGCGCAGCAGGCGATCAAGGGTTTCAGGCAGGCGTAAATTGGCGTGTGAATAGAAAGACACAACGGTCGCGGCCAGAATGTATAGCCCTATCCCCGCGGCCGGCAAGCCCAATGCAAGGATGAGCGCCATCATGACCGCCGTGCCCAGAATGGACTCCAGAGGGTGATGGCGTTCGGTGGTCGTGACATCAATCTGCGTGTCGCTATGGTGGACCAGGTGCAGGCGCCACAACAACGGGAGCCGGTGATATAAGCGATGCTCCCAGTAACGCCATAGATCCAGGAACAAGAGTGTCAGCAGGATCTGGACGGTGGCGGGTACGCCCAGCCGGGCCAGCAGGCCAGGTGCCTGAGCTTGCGCAAATCCGTAAATTCCTACGGGGATGAGCAGGGAAGTGATGACGCTGCCGATGAGCAGCAAGCCGATATTGGTTGTCCAGCGCCCCGCAATCTGTATCGATTCGCGTTGAAACGCCTGAACCCGTTCCAGCAGAACGAGCAGACCGACTGTCGAGAGGAAAACAATTTGATACAGCGTATTGAATTCGTCAGCCATTGGACGTAGCTCCGTTGCGGCTTTACAGTCCGCTAACGGATGGCCGTGCACTCCAGTAGTGAGCGCACAGGCTCAAGGCTTGGGTGCTATGGCGGCCAAAAATCCGGCGCCCCGCTGGATGCGCGGTTGACAGTTCAGTGATTCCGTTTGCTGCGCACGATGCAGATGCCGGCGACCAGGCTCAGCGCCGCAACGCCCAGCAGAGCATTGTTTGCAATCGGCAGGGCCGTGCCAAGCGCCACACCCAACGGACGGCCCAGGGCGACCCCCAAAGCCTGGCCTAAGGCTACGCCCAATGGCAATCCGAGGACGGTGCCCGCCATTGCCGCATTGGCCAATAAATAAGCCGAAAGGCCAACGATCAGTTGAGTAATTTTCATAATTATCCTCCTGGTTAGATTCCTTGCCTTTCGCGGCAGCTTACGCTTTGTGCCTGGGCGCGCCATCGATTTGCTTTATTAATGAAATGCAAGTTACGTGCCAGCTGGATATAAATTGCCACATTGTCATAGTGCGAGGGGCGCTGAAATGGCAATTGCGTACCGCGCGCATGCACGCTGACTGTAAAAAAGGCCGACATTTTTTCAACTCGGAAAGTTGCCCAAAAGCGACGCCATTAATTATTGAGGAAAAGCGGCTGTAGCCCATGATTCGCCCGCGCCCGTCGGCATTTCTCGTCCCCGGCTTGCACTTCCCGGCACGGCCAAGGCCGATGCGCATACAGGTTGCAGCGCATTGCAATGCGGGGTATTGCTATTGGTTCCTGCCATGCAGGCGTAGAGTGGTGAAAGCTGTTCGGCGGCGTGCCCGGGGGATCGCATGGATTTCCGCTTCGGCCCAGTAGAAGGAAACCCGGAAACTGGCGCAGCAGGCGCCGCAGTTCAGGCAAGGATCATCGTCGCAGTGCGCGGAATCGTTGGTTTGACTCATGGATCAACAAATGGAAGCTTGATGGATGCGTCTAAATTTTACCCAAAACCTGCACCGGCGTGCGGGAACGCGGCAGCCGGCGCCGCGTCGGGCAGCACCCAAATAATCTGGAATTATCTTGGGGCGCATCGCGCTCTGTTAAAATACCGCCTTTGCGGAACAGGGATGCCCTGCAGCCGCTGCAGGGCATCCCTGCCTTATTGTGTACATCCTGTGTGCATTGCTGATTTGCAATTCGTTTCACTCTCAAATTTTCTAGCATGTCTGATAATAAACCGGCCGACGGCGCCAACAAGCCCTTGTTTTATGATCCGACCGAGCACCGCATCCGCAGTTTTGTGACGCGTGCCGGGCGCTTGTCCATCGCGCAGGGCCGGGCGATAGAGACTCTGGGGCCGCAATTTTGCATCCCTTACCAAAAACAGACGCTGGATGTGGCGTCAGCCTTCCAGCGCACTGCGCCTACCGTGCTGGAAATCGGCTTTGGCATGGGCGAGACCACGGCCAGGATAGCCGGCGGCATGCCCGACAAGAATTTCATCGGCGTGGAAGTACATACGCCCGGGGTGGGCAGTCTGCTGAAGCTGATCGATGAGAACGGCCTGCAGAACCTGCGCCTGATCCAGCACGACGCGTTTGAAGTGCTGACGCACATGATAGCCCCGGCTTCGCTGGCCGGCGTGCACGTATTTTTCCCCGACCCGTGGCACAAGGCCAGGCACAACAAGCGCCGCCTGATCCAGGGGCCGCTGGTGGCTTTGCTGGCCTCGCGCATTGCGCCCGGCGGCTACCTGCATTGCGCGACCGATTGGGAAGAATACGCGCAGCAGATGCTGGAAGTGCTGAACGCGGAACCGGCATTGCAAAACACCGCGGACGGCTATGCGCCGCGCCCTGACTATCGTCCGGTGACCAAGTTTGAAAACCGCGGCCTGCGGCTGGGGCATGGGGTGTGGGACCTGGTGTTCAGCAAACGCTGAGCAGCCGGCCTCGCCGGCCAGGACAAAAAACCGCGATCTCTGGTATCGCGGTTTTTTTATGTTTGAAAGCGGTAGGCTTATAGCGCCGGATCGCAGGGGGCGAATACCCGCAGCCGATGGCCGTCCGGGTCGGCGGCGGTGAAGGTATAGCCGAAATCCATCCTGACAGGCGCTTGCAGTATCTCCAGGCCACGCTGGCTCCAGTCTGCATGCAGGGTTTTTACGGCTTCTGCATCCGCCACCGAGAACGCCAGTTCGCCGTTGCCGCCGAGCGGGATTTTGGGTACCGCAGGCTCCACCGTATGTTTGGACCACAGGCCCAGCATGACGCCGGAATCCAGTGCAAACATCACGAAGCTGGGGGAGGATTCCATCGGCGGTTTGTCCAGCAGCGGGGCGTAGAACCGGGCGCTGTGCTGCGGATTGTCGACATACAACAGGATAAAGTTGGGCTGGAACATGGTGCATCTCCTCGGTGAGTATCCCCATGACGCTGGATTGCGCCGGGTGCTTCATTCTCACTTTCGGAAGTGTCAGATTCTGTCAGTAATGATCAAGCCCGCTGTTTATCCACAGGCTTGCCTTAAATCTCCTGGCCGGCCTCGACGCGGTTGCGTCCATTTTCCTTGGCGTGGTACATCGCATTGTCGGCGGCGGCCAGTAAGGCGACCGGAGTGAGCGCTGGGCCCGGCTGGCCGGCTGCTATGCCGAAGCTGGCGGTGACGGTGATGCTGCCGGCAGCGGTGACGAATTCGGCCGCGGCCAGCGCCTGGCGCAGTTTTTCTGCGACTGCAGTGGCATCGTACAGCGAGGTGCCGGGCAGGATCAGGCAAATCTCTTCGCCGCCGTAGCGGCCTGCGCTATCGGTTACGCGCAGGCGTTCGCGCAGAAGCTTGCCCACGCCGTGCAGCACGACGTCGCCGGCCATGTGGCCGTGGTCGTCGTTGATCTGCTTGAAGTGGTCCAGGTCCAGCATGATGATGCTCAGCGGGTGCACGATGCGGCGCGCGCGCTCCACCTCTTCCTGCAGGCGTGCCAGCAGCGCGCGGCGATTCAGCATGCCGGTCAGGTCGTCATAGGTGGCCAGTTTTTGCATGACCGATTGCGCAGCGCCCAGCTCCCTGTCCCTGGCGCGCAGCTCCAGCAAGGCCATGGCCTGGCCGGCCAGCCCAGTCAGCAAGCGCACTTGCTGGCCGCTCAGCGCGCGCGTCTGCGTATCCAGCACGCACAGCGTGCCGATCCGATGGCCGCCGGCGCTGATCAGGTTGGCGCCGCAGTACATCTGGTAGTGCGGCGGGCCCAGCGTGAGCGGCAAATAAGCGGTGCGGGCATCCGCAGCCAGATTGGGGATATGCAGGCCGCGCTCTTCCAGGATCGCCCAGGAGCAATATTCTTCATCGCGCGGCATCTGTGTCGCCCCGGCGCCGAAACAGGATTTGAACCAGACCCGCTCGGCATCCACCAGTGCAATAAAGGCATACGGCACGTCGCACACGACCGCTGCCATCTCGGCTAAAAAATCGAAATCGGCATCGGCGGCGCTATCGAGTATGGCAAAGCGGCGCAAGGTTTGCAGCCGGGCGGCCTCGTCCTCGGGGCGCGGGATGGACGGATGTGATGACATGCAAGTCTCCTTACAGGCGGGGTGCAGTGCGGACAGATGCAACAGGCGGGACAGGCGCAGACGTTTTCCGGCGCTGCGGCATCCACCCCTACAGGCTCTATGGCGAACTTTTTACCAGTGTACTCTCGCCACAGGCTCCAAGCTACTTCTTGCCGAAATCCATTTGTTGTTGCCATTCTTTTATCAGGGCCTGGCGGCGTTTCGGATAGCGGCTTTCCGTCACCGTCAGGCCGGTGATCCGGTCGACACGGAAATGGCGGAAGCTCTGGCGCAGCTCGCACCACGCCACGATGACGCGCACCTGATCAAAAAAAGCCAGCGCGCAAGGCCAGATGATGCGCTGGCTGAGGTCTTCCTTCAGGTCGCGGTAGCGGATGTCCAGCTTGCGTTCGGCGCGTATCGCGTGGCGCACCTGGGCCATTTGCTCGTCGTTATTTTCTATCCCGTATCCGGGCGCTACCAGCAAGCCGGAAGAGTCCAGGTCGTGCCGCAGTTCCGCCGGCAGTACCGCGGCAATTTTTGCCAGTGCATCGCCGGCGGCGCGGGCCAGGCGGGTGTCGGTCCGTTCGGCGACCCAGCGCGAGCCGAGCACGATGGCTTCGATTTCTTCTTCGGAAAACATCAGCGGCGGCAGCGTAAAGCCGGGGCGCAATACATAACCCAGGCCGGGTTCGCCCTCTATCTTGGCACCCTGGCCTTGCAGCGTGGCGATGTCGCGATACAGGCTGCGCACGCTGACGCCGAGTTCCGCTGCCAATACGGCGCCGGTGACCGGATAGCGGTGGGTGCGCAGTATTTGCATCAAATCCAGCAGGCGTTCGGTGCGGGACATGTTGCGCTCCTGTTTAAGAGAATTCTGCTATCAGCGCGACTATCTCTTCGCCGTAGGTTTCCAGTTTTTTCTCGCCGACGCCGGAAACGCCGCGCAAATCGTCCAGCGAAGACGGATGGGCCTTGGCGATCTCGCGCATGGTGGAATCGTGGAAGATCACATACGCAGGCACATTGTGCTTGCGCGCGGTTTCCACGCGCCACCAGCGCAGCTTGTCGAAGATGGCCTGTTCGCTCTCGGACAGGCTGGTTTCGGCGTAGTCCTTGGCAGACTGGCGCTTGTGCTTGACGGCTTTTTGCGGTTTTTGATACTGCCTGAGCTGCACCTTTTGCTCGCCGCGCAAGACTGCGCGCGAGCTGTCGGTCAGCTTCAGCGAGCTGTAGGATTCATAATCCACCGCCACCAGGCCCAGTGCGATCAATTGGCGCACCAGCGCGCGCCATTCGGCCTCGCTCTTGTCCGAGCCTATGCCGTAGGTGGATAGCTGGTCGTGCCGCCATTGCTTGACCCGGTCGGTGTCGATGCCGCGCAGGATGTCGATCACGTGGCCGGCGGCAAAGCGCTGGTCCACGCGATAGACGGTGGACAGGATCTTTTGCGCGGCGACGCTGCCGTCAAACGAGCTGGGCGGATTCAGGCAGGTGTCGCAGTTGCCGCAGGGGGCAGCTTGCTGGCCGAAGTAGTCGAGGATGTGCACGCGCCGGCAATTCAGGGTTTCACACAGTCCCAGCATCGCATCCAGCTTGATGCCCTGCACCCGCTTGAAGGTTTCATTGGCCTCGGATTCGTCGATCATGCGGCGCTGCTGCACCACGTCCTGCAGGCCGTAGGCCATCCAGGCATTGGCCGAGGCGCCATCGCGGCCGGCGCGGCCGGTTTCCTGGTAATAGCCTTCTATGCTTTTGGGCAAATCCAGATGCGCGACAAAGCGCACGTCGGGCTTGTCTATGCCCATGCCGAAGGCGATGGTGGCGACCATCACGATGCCCTCTTCGCGCAGGAAGCGCGCCTGGTTTTTGGTGCGCGTCGCAAAGTCCATGCCGGCGTGATAGGGTAGCGCGGTGACGCCGTTTTCATTCAGGAATTCAGCGGTTTCTTCCACTTTCTTGCGCGACAGGCAGTACACGATGCCGGCGTCGTTCTTGTGCTGGGCCTCGATAAAGTCCAGCACCTGTTTGCGGCCGTTGGCTTTCTCGACGATCTGGTAGCGGATATTCGGGCGGTCGAAGGAGGAGACGAATTGCAGCGCCTCTTCCAGTTGCAGCCTGTGGATGATTTCTTCGCGGGTTTGCTGGTCGGCGGTCGCGGTCAGCGCGATGCGCGGCACGTGCGGAAAGCGCTCGTGCAGCACCGATAGCTTGATGTATTCCGGCCGGAAGTCGTGGCCCCATTGCGATACGCAGTGCGCCTCGTCAATCGCAAACAGGGCCAGGTTGGTGGCCTGTAATAGCTCCAGGCAACGCTGCGTCATCAGCCGTTCCGGCGCGATATACACCAGGTCCAGCTCGCCGTTGCGCATCATCTTTTCTATGCGCATCGCTTCATCGAAGGATTGCGTCGAGTTCAGAAAGGCGGCGCGCACGCCGACCTCGGCCAGCGCATCCACCTGGTCTTGCATCAGTGCGATCAGCGGCGACACCACGATGCCTACGCCATGCCGCAGTAGGGCGGGAATCTGGTAGCACAGGGATTTGCCGCCGCCGGTAGGCATCAGCACCAGCGCATCGCCGCCGCCGGCTACATGGTTGACGATGCGCGCCTGCTGGTCGCGAAATGAGGGGTAGCCGAAGACCGTCTGCAATAAATGCAGCGCTCCGTTTTCCAGGTTGTTCCCCTGGCTCGCTTCAACTTTTGCTTCTACTATGTCCACGCTCAATCTATCTCTATCAATCCGCCCAGGTGATGACGCCGGTATAGGCGGTCGCCAGGATCATCAAACCAAATACAATGCGATACCAGGCAAACACGGTAAAGTCGTGCGAGCTGATATAGCGCAGCAACCAGCGCACGCAGAAAAATGCCGATATGAATGCCGCGACTGTGCCCAGGCCGAACATGGGTACGTCGGCGGCCGACAATAATGCGCGTTCCTTGTACAGTGAGTACACGGTAGCGCCGAGCAGCGTAGGGATTGCCAGGAAGAAAGAAAATTCAGTCGCGGCCTTGCGCGACTGGCCGAAGATCATGCCGCCGATAATGGTCGCGCCTGAGCGGCTGGTTCCCGGGATCAGCGCAAAGGCTTGCGCCAGGCCGATTTTTAATGCATCCATCGCCGACATGTCTTCGACCGTATTGATTTGCGCCCGAGCCGTCGCGCCGCCTTGCCTGCGTTCCACCCACAGGATGACGAAACCGCCGATGATGAACGCCAGCGCAACCGGTACCGGCGCGAACAGATACTGTTTGATTTTTTTGCTGAACAGCAAGCCCAATATGGCTGCGGGCAGGAAGGCGATCGTGACATTCAGGGCAAATTTCTGCGATTGGCGGTCATGCGTCAGGCCCGCCAATACGGATGCGATCTTTTTCCTGTATTCCCAGCACACTGCAAAAATGGCGCCGGCCTGGATCACGATCTCAAACACCTTCACTTTTTCGCCGGTGAAATCCAGCAGGCTGCCTGCAAGTATCAGATGCCCGGTGGAGGAAATAGGCAGGAACTCGGTCAGGCCTTCGACTATGCCCATGATGATGATTTTGACAGCGAGGAGTATATCCATGTTTGCTATTTTATTAATAATTGAAAGCGTATTCGGCCGGCACGAAGGTTACCACGAGAGCCCAGGGTCTCGTGGTGAATTTTGCTGAACGGAAGGGCTGCGGCCGATGCGCGCCGTCGCTACGGGAGTGCTTTGTTGCTTGGCGGAATGATGATTGAATGGAGGGCGCTACCGCTCCCCGGCTCGTGGACGCGGGGAGCGCCATGCGCGGAACGGCGGCTGAGGTTTAAGCGCGCTCGGGCGCGGGCTGCGCTAGGGTTTGTCCTTGGGTTTGAATTGTTTGTCGCTGATACGGAATTTGCCGCGCCTGTCGCCCATGAGATAGCGCAATCTGGCAATTTCAAGGCCGCTGATCTCCGTCATGCGTATCAGCATGGATGCGCCGACAGGCATGGTGCGATGCCGGATCTTGCTGATGATAGGCGGCGCCACTTCCAGCGCTCTTGACAGAGCAGCGTCGTTTTTCAATTGCAGTTGCTCGATCAGGGCGTCAAGCAACCTGTTGGGATCATATCCCTGAGAATTCGTTGGGTTTTCAGGTAAATCTGTCATGGACACCTCCTAGCTTGCTTTATAGTAATTATGCGCCCGATTGCGCGAATTCAAGTAGGGGGAAGCCTCCATTGTGTCTGAATGGCAACAACCATCGTAAATAAACCGGTTTGACGCGTCAGGCCGGTCTGGAGGCAGTGTTTTATTGATGCTTTTGGTATTTTGCTGGTGATTTGGGATGCCGGGCCGCGGGCATTTCTTCCGGCTGTGCCGGCCGCCTGACGCTCTATAACAGCGGCAGAACTAATCGGCCGCCAAGGGCTAAGGGGCTGTAGCGGCTTCCAGACGCGTGAGCCAGATCATTGCGTTATCACGCGAAGTTCCGCACATTTCTACTGAAGGCTGCAGTCCACTGCAGCATTTTGGCCGCTCCGGATGGCCAAAAATCGTGCACTGGTTGGTGTCCGTCAACTGGATGCAGCGAACATTGGCGGGCTTTCCCGCGGACATTCCTGGTATTGGCGAGGATATCGACGGAGCGATACAGCATGCGCCGCACCCTGGCCGGCATTCCAGTGCGGGGCGGACTGCAGGATTGGCCTCGGAAGGGATGTTGCCGGACGCTGCAGATTCCTGCAGCAATATCTTGTTCATCATGCGGACTTGCCTAGCTTCGTTCTTGTTAATGGGAATGGTAAACCGAAATACCTATTACGCTATCAATCTTTGCATTGTTGCCATGATTGCAGGCGCTCTATAATGAGCGCCTATTGCGGCCTGTACCCGCTATTTTTAAATTCGGGCGCCTATTTGCTCGTTTGTCACATAGTAATTGTTGCGCATCTGCCAATTTCGGATAATCCTCTTCATTGAAAAGCAGATGTATGTTTCGTCCAAATAAAGTCTTGAACAGCCCTCTAATAAAATCAAAGGGTTAGGCATTTCGGTGTGTGTATTTTATGTCACGCAGTAGCTTGAACATGTGGGAAATTGCATGTATTAGGGGACGGTCGCAATAATATATTCTTGAATCGGTCACAATCTGCTTGATGGTTGCTTCATGCGATTACATGCTGGTCAGTCTAGCTTGGAGCCCTAAGGTTATTTGATATGGATTAGGCAAAAGTCATTTGTTAGCTTTGCCGGAGTGCTCAGTGGATGAACAAGAGTGACAACATGAAATATTTGCCTGCCGGGGATGGGGTCGGACTGCTGCGCGGATGAAAGCGAGCTTAGTTTTAGCGACGTAACTATATGCCAGTCGAACCTTTGGAATTAAGCTACGTTTCACCGACTTCCGCGCCGCGCCGTGTGATGTTACCTTACCGGCGCCGTTTTCAGACGGTGCTGCCATTTGGCGGGCCACCGGCGAATGTTTGCGACGCGTACCACTGGAGCAAAAACTTAGGCTATTGGGAGTCAAAGCGAGTGCGCTAGCTTTGCTTCCTCGGTGGCACCATCGAAACCCCTGCCGCACTACCTGGCACTGCATCCCAAATAGACTCGTTCGCACTCGCTGCTATTTATGGAGTGAGTTCTAGTTGACGAACGATGTCAGGGAAAAATATTCAGGACAGTCTTAGATTCGCCGGGGTGCGAACTTAGTGTGCCGCAGCCTTGCGCAGCTTGTCTTTCTTGCCTCTACGCTTACCCTTGATGCCGCCTTTGCTCTGATCTTTTGACTGCAGGGCAGGTTTTCGCACGCAAGTTTTAGCGTGGG
>DATHMC010000350.1:0-2485 GCA_035487495.1 Undibacterium sp. | reverse complement strand
AGCGTATCGATATCCCAGGCGGAGGCATGGCAGACCACTTCCCTGTCCCTGGGCTTGACCAGCATGGAGTTGGCATAGAAAGAAGCCGGCAGTTTTTCCATGCCCAGCGAAGTATAAAAACCCTCGGCAAAGCGCGTCATCTGCACCGCGTCTATCTTGCGTTCTTTTAATACTTCGCCCACGTCCAGCGATGCATTCTGGCCCTGCGGTTTCAGCAGCGGGTAAAGATTGTCCCAGGACTGGCTCCACATATTGCCGAACAGGTGCGCTGGAATCGGCCCCTCCTTCGGCACCACATCGGGGCCGTAGGTTTGGCGCAACTTCAAGCGCACGTACATGTGCAACGAGTCATACAGCGGTTTTACCTGCTGCCACAAGCGCTCGGTTTCTGCCGCGAACTCTTCCGCCGGCATGTCGTATTGCGACCGCCACAACGCGCCGGTATCCGCATAACCCATCTCGCGCGCGCCCTTGTTGGACAGCGCCACGTACTGGGCATAGCTATCCTTGTATTTGACCGCCTGCTTATGCCAGCCCAGCCAGGCATCCTTCAGCTTGGCCGGATCGCGGCTGTTTGCCATGATCTCCTCCAGTTGTCCCAGATCCTGGCAAGAGGTGGCGTCGCCCGGTTTGCTGCAATATTTGGCTTTGCCGTATTCACCGGCCAGCATCGTTCCCAGCCGCGTATACGCCTCGCGGTCTGCAGCCTGCGACAGCACCAGGTTCAATTGCAGCAGCTTCAGCTTGCGCGCGCTGTCGGCCGGCAATTTGAGCTTGTTGTAGCGGCGTGCCTGCAGGGCGATTTCACTGGCTGCGGTCAAGGTTTGCTCATTGGCTTGCGCCGCCATCACCTCGGTATCGCCGGTGATATGCGTCTCATAGACCCAGGCCGCACGGCCGGAAATAATTCCCAGTTTTTCCAGGCGCTGCTCGGCTTCGCTGATGAATTTTTCCGCTTCGGCAACGGTGGGGGCCGTTTGCCTGGCCGCCGCAGAAGCAGCCAACGGTAGCGCCAGCGCCGCAGCAATCACTGTCAACACAGGCCAGGCAAAGCGCCTGCTGATGAATTTATCCGGCATTCGTATCTCCTCCGATTCGATTTATTGGTTTGGCTCTGCAGGAGCTTGGAGGTGTCTCGTATCCGGCACCGGCAAGCTCCGCAAAGCAGCCAAATATATCAGCAAATATTCCCCATCCGCGACCCCTATATGCAGCCAACTCCAAATTCCGTCGATTTCACGCCATAAATCCTTCGCCTCGTCGCTTTTCGCTGTCACCTGCTCCTTGTGGCATAGATAATTTAGTCAGCAAGCCACCCCAAAGGAGAGCAAAATGCAAACCGCCGTTACCTACGATCAAGCCAGACGCTATGTAGAACGCAAGATCGGCTTCATGATCCATCTGGTCGTTTTTTTGTGCGTGAATACCGGCTTGGCCCTGCTGAATCTCCAACTGGGCCACGGCAACTGGTCAATCTGGCCTTTGTTCGGCTGGGGGATAGGAATCGTCTTTCACGGCTTGTCCGTGGTAGCACGTGCTCCCGGGAGCAGCTGGAAACAACGTATGATTCAGCATGAATTAAATAAATTTCAATAAATAGTCAAAATATCGAATCAAAAGATGAACCAGGCAATAAAACCCCATTTGCTGGACTACCTCCGTTCGCGCGCCTTCCTCACCAAGCTGCGCAACGATTTCCTGATCGTGACGGTAATCAATGTACTGTGCGGAATCGTGATTACCGATATGGTCAGGAATAGCGGAGGAATTGTCGAAAACATCGTGTTCTCGATGTGCATAGGCTATAGCGCTTTCTTGCTGATCAACGGCAGCGCCTCCCTGATATGGGGGGGCCGAAAACCCTACCGCCCGGTGTATTACCTGCTGTGCCTGGTAGCAGCACCGATCGCTTTTTTCATCGGCATGAATCTCGGCTCGCTGATCTACGGCTATCCGCTCAGAAGCATTTCGCTCCAACGCAACCCATTCGGTGCGGGCACCTTTGTATTTACCATTGTCGTCTGCCTGCTGGCGACCTGGTTTTTCTGGAGCAAGGGAAAAGTGGCGGAACTGACTGCAGCCGCAGAGGCGGAAAAAGCGCGCACTGCAGCCATCGAGAAACAGGCGATGCAGGCGCAACTGCAATTGCTGCAGGCGCAAATTGAACCGCACATGCTGTTCAATACGCTCGCCAACCTGCAAACCCTGATCAGCATGGACCCGGATAAGGCGCAGCATATGCTGGACCAATTGATACAATACCTGCGGGCGACGTTGAGCTCGTCACGTGCCGACCAGACCAGCCTGCGTCAGGAATTTACGCTGATCGAGGCCTACCTGGAGCTGATGTCGATACGCATGGGGAAACGCCTGAGCTATACGCTGGATTTGCCGGAGGAATTGCAGGAACTAAAAATTCCGCCCATGTTATTGCAGCCGCTGGTGGAGAATGCGATCAAGCATGGCGTAGAGCCCAAGATGGAGG
>DATHMC010000349.1:0-13146 GCA_035487495.1 Undibacterium sp. | reverse complement strand
CAATCCGCCCGCATAGCCGGTCAAAGCGCCGGAAGTGGCGATCACGCGATGGCAGGGCACGATGATGGACACGGGATTGCGCCCATTGGCAGCCCCCACCGCCCGGACTGCGCTGGGCTTGCCTAGCTGCCGCGCCAGTTCGCCATAGCTGGCCGTCGTGCCGAAAGGAATCGCCAACAATGCCTGCCATACCGCTTGCTGGAAAGGCGTGCCGGCAGACATGTCCAGCGGCAAGTCGAACTCGCGGCGCGTGCCGGCAAAATATTCCTGCAATTGCTGCCTGGCCTGCAGCAACACTTCGTGGCCGTCATCCTGCTGCCAGCCGGCGCTGCCCTTGAAGTGCCTGTGGTTTTCAAAATACACGCCGGCCAGGCCGCGGTCGGTTGCCGCCAGCAGCAGTTTGCCCACCGGGCTGTCATAGCTTGTATAGAACATCATCATCTCCTTATTTCTAATCTTTCATCAATCTTTATTGGATAAGGATTGCCATAGCAACAGCGCCGCATAAGAACGCCACGGCGACCATGGATGCGCGCGCGCCAGCAATTGCTTTTCCGTCATCCTGGTGTCCGGCGCCACGGCTGCCGCTTTCTGCAAGGCCAGGTCGCCGGCCGGGAAGGCGTCGGCGAAGCGCAGCGCCCGCAGCGCGATGTATTGGGCCGTCCATTCACCGACGCCGGCGACGGTCTTCAGGCGCGCGACCGCATCTTCCAGCGAAATGCCGGCCGGCAGCTGCAAGCCGCCTTGCACCACGAACACCGCCAGGTTGCGGATGGTCGCGGCCCGGCTCTTGGTCAGGCCTATCTGCGCGATGTCTTCCGGCGCGGTCTGCGCCAGCAAGGCCGCGCCCGGGAAATGGTGGCTGACCTCGGCAAACGGCGTGGCGATAGGCGTGCCGAAGCGCTGCACCAGCCGCCCGGCGACGGTGGAGGCCCCGGCAACGCTGACCTGCTGCCCGAGTATCGCCCGTATCGCCAGCTCAAACGCATCAAACGCCCCCGGCACCCGCAAACCCGGCGTGCGCTGTATCTGCGCCGCCAACAATGCGTCGGTCTGCAGATAAGACTGCATCACCAGCGGATTGGCGTCCAGGTCAAACAGGTTGCGCACCTTGGCCAGCAGGGGCATCAGCACCGGCGCCAGCTGCGGCGCCACCTGCAGGCTCAATTGCTGCTTGTCCGGCACATGCTTCACCTGCAGCCAGCCCTGCTTGTCGCCTATGCTGACGCTGCGCACATAGGATTGCTCCGATTTGCCGTCCAGCACCGCCTCCAGCCCCGGCATCGCGCGCGCCGCCAGGTATTGCAACACCTCGGCCCAGGCATACGGCGGGCGATAGGCCAGACGCAAGACGATGCCTTCGCTATCGGTGGCCGAAGCGCGCCGTATCGAGCCCGGCGCTAGCTTGTAGCGCTCGGCAAACAAGGCATTGAAACGCCGCACACTGCCGAAACCCGCCGCATACGCGACATCGGTCATCGGCAAACCGGTCTCCTGCAATAGCTTCTTCGCAAACAGCAGCCGCTGCGTCTGCGCCAGCTCCACCGGCGTCACCCCGAAATGCTGCAGCAAGACCCGCCGCAATTGCCGCGAAGACAAACCTATCTCTGCCGCCAGCCGCTCCACATTGCCGTCATTCAAGGCCCCCGCCGCAATCTTTTGCCACACTCCATAGGCCAGGTTCTGCTGCAGCGCATACGGCGCCAGCTCAGGCCGGCAGCGCAAACAAGGCCGAAACCCGGCCGCCTCCGCCGCCGCAGCGCTGGAATAATAAGTACAAGAAGAAGCCCGCGCCGTCCTCACCGCGCACACCGGCCGGCAATACACGCCGGTGGTCTTCACGCCGATGAAAAACACGCCGTCAAACCGGCTATCCCGCGCCACCAGCGCACGATAGCAATGCTCCGGGTCCAGCAGGGACACCGGCGAAGCGGAAGCAGGGGACAGAGATAATTGAGTAGCCATGACGACGTTATACGCCCAGCGACCCATAGCGTCTAGCCGTTTTCGGACATCGCAATTAGAGTAATCCAGCAAACGGGTGTTGCCGTTGCTGTTGTCTTTGATTGTTGTTTTTGATTTTTACCCGCTCGGGACGCAGCATTTTGTGCGGCACAGAAAATGGATCAGAAATGAACGTTGTCTGAGCCGAAGGCGAGTTTCGTTCATTTCCCATTTTTTGTGTCGCACAAAATGTGATGGCGCCCAGCGCCGTCACCCGTGGGGCAAGTCTGCGGTCGCCTTTTGTTTGCCTACTTTATGGGCGGCCGGCTAGGTGCGAAGCAAAATAAAGTAGGTGGCTGCCGGGCCACCCCCGGCTTCTACCCACAAAGCGCAATCAAATTATTAATCGAGGACCAGGAAAACTGGCCCGGTCAACCCACCAGCCCACATCCCCCACCACTTTGCGTTAAACTAAAAATCAACAACATGCCACATAGCACATCATGCAACCGAGCAAAGTCCAAAAACTGCTGCTACTCATAGCAATGACCCTGATCGCCGCAGCCGGCTTCGTCGCCTATTTGCAACCCTCGCTGATCCTGAACCTCGCCCAAAACCTGTCCCTTTGCTAAGCCTAAGCCCCACAATGACCCAGCACCTCCCCCATGCAAGAGCCATCGTCCAGCAACTGGGCGCCTCCCAGATCCGCGAAGTCGCCAACGCCGGCATGGGCCTGGACAACGTGCTGCCGTTCTGGTTCGGCGAGCCGGACGAAGTCACGCCGCAATTCATCCGCGATGCCGCCAAGCAAGGCCTGGACGCGGGCGATACCTTTTACACGCACAACTACGGCATCCCGCCGCTGCGCGCCGCCATCGCCACTTACCTGTCGGGCCTGCACCAGCCGATAGGGCCGGAAAGGATCGCGGTCACTTCCGCCGGCGTGTCGGCGCTGATGCTGATTGCGCAGACCATATTGAACCCGGGCGACCGGGTGGTGGCGGTGACGCCGATCTGGCCCAATCTGGTCGAAATCCCCAAGATACTCGGCGCGGAAGTGGTCAAGGTGCCGCTGCAATTCGGCCTGACCTGGGAGCTGGACCTGCAGCAGCTGCTGGATGCGCTGACGCCGGGCACGAAAGCCGTGTTCATCAACTCGCCGAATAATCCCACCGGCTGGGTGATGCCGCGCGCACAACAGCAGATCGTGCTGGAGCATTGCCGCCGGCACGGCATCTGGATCCTGGCCGACGACGTGTACGAGCGCCTGGTATATGGCGAAACATGCGCGCCGTCCTTTCTGGACATCAGCGTGCCGCAAGACCGGCTGATCTCCGCCAACAGCTTTTCCAAGGCCTGGCTGATGACCGGCTGGCGCCTGGGCTGGATCGTCGCGCCGCAAGAGGTGATGGCCGACCTCGGCAAGCTGATCGAATACAACACCTCCTGCGCGCCGGGCTTCATCCAGCGCGCCGGCATCGCGGCCATCGAGCGCGGCGACGAAATCGTGCGGCATACGCTGGCGCGCTACCAGAGCGCGCGCGACTTCCTGGTCCAGCGGCTGAATGCGATGCCGGGCATTACCACGCCCAATCCCAAGGGCGCGATGTATTTGTTCTTCCGGGTGGACGGCCAGACCGACACTCTGCAATTATGCAAACGCCTGGTCAGGGAAGCCGGCCTGGGCCTGGCGCCCGGCAGCGCCTTCGGGCCGGAGGGCGAAGGCTATGTGCGCTGGTGCTTTGCCAGTTCGCTCGACAAGCTGGAACTGGGCGCGAGCCGCCTGGAAGCTTTCCTGAAGCAGCGCTAAAACCCGCCAAGACTGCCCGCCAGAACAATTCTCTGACGGAATCAAATGCCGGCTTTTTCAATTTTTCCTATACAAAATTGCGGTTTTGCTGCAAATTTTGCGCTTCTGTATCGAATTTTCGGTATTTAGCCATTTCCAGGAATCAAATGGCAGAATACCAAGTCCAATAAGCGCACCATTTTCGGCTGCTCCTGATTAACGCTTACCGGCCAGAAATATAACAACGCCGGCACAACCAGCAGGCAGCCTCGTAACCTATTTTATTTGGAAAGAAAACATGTCACGTCTCCTGTTCATGATGCTTTGCACGAGCCTCGCGCTGAATTCCAGCGTCGCCGCAGACGCCCCGCAGGGCAGCACCAGCGCCGCCGGCCCCAATTCAGCAGCGGCCAATCCGGCCGGCAATCCTTTCATGACGCCCAGCACCCTGCCTTACGGCATGCCGGCCTTCGACAAGATCAAGAACGAGCACTATGCCCCGGCGTTCACCGAGGCGATGCGTCAGCAGGCCGCAGAAATCAATGCGATCGCGGACAACCCGGCGCAGCCGACCTTTGACAACACCATCGTCGCCATAGAAAAAGCCGGCCAGATGCTGAACCGGGTATCCGCCGTGTTCTTCAACCTGACCGGCGCCAATACCAACCCGACGCTGGAAGCGGTGTCGCGCGACCTGGCGCCGAAGCTGGCCGCGCACAATGACGCCATCAAGCTGAACACCAAATTATTCAAGCGCATCAGCACCGTGTATGAGCAACGCACCAATCTGGCGCTGGACCCGGAGTCCCGCCACCTGCTGGACCGTTACTACACCGACTTCGTGCGCGCCGGCGCCAAATTGTCCGATGCCGACAAGGTCAAGCTGAAGGCCATCAATGCCCAACTGGCCAGCCTGGGCACCAGCTTCAGCCAGAACGTGCTGAAAGAAACCAATGCGTCCGCCGTGATCGTCGACAGCAAGGCCGAGCTGAAGGGCCTCAGCGACAATGAGATCGCAGCCGCCGCGGACGCCGCCAAGGCGCGCGGCCTGCAGGGCAAATATGTGATCGCGCTGATGAACACCTCCGGCCAACCGTACGAAACCACGCTGACCAACCGCGCACTGCGCAAGCGCCTGTATGACGCGTCGGTAGAACGCGGCAGCCACGGCGGCGAGTTCGACAACCGCGAAGCCGCGATCGGCCTGGCAAGGTTGCGCGCGGAAAAAGCCCAGTTGCTGGGCTATCCTACCTATGCCGCCTACTCGCTGGAAGACGGCACCGCCAAAACCACGACCGCCGTCAACAAGATGCTGGGCGAGCTGGCGCCGGCAGCGGTCGCCAATGCCAAGAAAGAAGCGGCGGAAATGCAAAAGCTGATCGATGCCAAGAAAGGCGGCTTCAAGCTGGCGGCCTGGGACTGGGCCTTCTATGCGGAACAGGTGCGCAAGGCCAAATACAGCTTCGATGAATCTCAGCTGCGCCCGTATTTTGAACTGAACAACGTGCTGCAAAACGGCGTGTTCTATGCGGCCACCAAGCTGTACGGTATTACCTTCAAAGAACGCAAAGACCTGCCGGTGTACAACCCGACCGTGCGCGTGTTTGAAGTGTTCGATGCGGACGGCAAACCTCTGGCGCTGTTCCTGGCGGACATGTATGCGCGCGACAACAAGCGCGGCGGCGCCTGGATGAACGAATACGTCGATCAATCCGGGCTGTTCGGCACCCGCCCTGTGGTCGCCAACCACCTGAACATCCCCAAACCGCCGGAAGGCCAGCCTACGCTGCTGACCTATGACGAAGTGCGCACCGCCTTCCATGAGTTCGGCCATGCGCTGCACGGCATGTTCTCCAATGTGCGCTACCCGCGCTTCTCCGGCACCAGCGTGCCGCGCGACTTCGTCGAATATCCGTCGCAGGTCAATGAAATGTGGTCCGTCTGGCCGGAAGTGCTGCAAAACTACGCCAAGCACTACCAGACCGGCGAGCCCATGCCGCAGGCGCTGGTGGACAAGCTGAGCGCCACCGGCAAATTCAACCAGGGTTTTGCAACGACCGAATACCTGGCCGCTTCGCTGCTGGACCAGCGCTGGCACCAGTTGAGCACCAGCCAGATTCCGGAAGATGCGCTGGAGTTTGAGGCCAACGCACTGAAGCAGGCCGGCGTGGACTATGCGCCAGTGCCGCCGCGCTACCGCACGACCTACTTCTCGCACATCTTTGCCGGCGGCTATTCAGCCGGCTACTATGCCTACCTGTGGGCGGAAGTGCTGGATGCGGATTCCGTGGTCTGGTTCAAGGAAAACGGCGGCCTGACCCGCAAGAACGGCGACTGGTTCCGCCAGCAATTGCTGTCCAAGGGCGGCAGCATGGACGCGATGGAAGCCTTCCGCAATTTCCGCGGACGCGACGCCCAGATCCAGCCTTTGCTGGAACGCCGCGGATTGACGGCAACCAGCAGCAAATAAGCGTTTTTACCGGTAGCACGCGAAAGCCACGAATAAATCGTGGCTTTTTTTATTTTTCGCCCCATATGAGCGTAGTTGGGCCGGCCCGTACTATATTGAACGGCTGCTTAAAAATTGGTGGACAGCTAGAATCTGGATATTTATACTTTGACAAGTATTTTTGATTATCGGTAGACATTTAATAGAGCCAAAAATTGGCGGGAAAAAACTTTCCCGAAAGATTCACATGAGAAAATTTAGTTTGGCCGCCGTACTGGCCGGCATGCTGGTCTATGCGAGCGCCGCCGCCGTTACCCCCGCGCAGGAGCAGGTACCCCTGCCGGCGCCGTCTTCTTCTGCGCAGAAACTCTATTCTTCTGCACAGAACGACCTGCTGCAAATACGCGTATTGCTGAAAAACGGCCGCACCCAGGCTTCTGTCGGCTCGGGCTTCCTGATTGGCAATAGCAACCTGGTGGTCACCAATTACCATGTGGTATCGCAAATCGCGCTGGAGCCGGAAACCTATGTCGGCGAGTACGTGGACACAGCCAACCAGCGCGGCGCCGTGGAATTGCTGGCGGTGGATGCATTGCACGACCTGGCCGTGGTCAGGGTGGGGCGCACCGGCACCGGCTTCTTCAAGGTGCCGGAACAGATACAGCAGTTGCCGGAACTGACTCAGGGCCAGTACCTGTATTCGCTGGGCAATCCGCTGGACCTGGGTTTCGCCATTTCGGAAGGTTCGTATAACGGCATCATACGGCGCGGCTTTTACGACCAGCTGATGTTTACCGGCCCGATCAACGCCGGCATGAGCGGCGGCCCGAATGTGACCGTGGACGGCAAGGTTGCCGGCGTGAACGTGTCCAAGCGACTGGACGGCGAGCTGGTCAGCTTCCTGGTGCCGGTGCGCTATGTGCAGGAATTGCTGGCCAAAGTCAGGCTACAAGCCAAGCCGGCCAAGGATTTCAGCCTGATCGTGGGCCAGCAGCTGATGGCGCACCAGGGCGTGATCGTGGACAAATTGCTGGAAAGCCCGCTGACCCTGAAAGTGCTCGGCCCCTACAAAGTGCCGGTCAGGGAATCCGACCAGGTACGCTGCTGGGGCCAGTCCAATGCCAAGCCGGACATCCCTTATGCGGTCGACGAAATGCGCTGCCAGACCGAATCGGCCATCTATGTGTCCGGCCAGCTGCAGACCGGCCAAGTCTCGATACAGCACGCCTACACCCGCAGCACGGAGCTGAATTCCCTGCGCTTTTCTGAGCTGGTCAGCAATGCCTTCAAGAACCAGGTCAACGGCAGCTATAAAAACCCGCAAGTCACCGCACCGGCCTGCATAGAACAATTTGTCAGCAACCAGAAACTGCCGATGCGCGCGGTGCTGTGCGTGCGCGCCTATCGCAAATTCACCGGCCTGTACGACTTCATCCTGCTGACCGCCAGCACCGACCAGGCCATGATGAGCCTGCAAAGCCGCATAGAGACCAAGGGCGTGTCGTACGACAATGGGCTGCGGGTATCGCGCATCTTCCTTGAATCCCTGAGCAAGGGAGGCAAATAATGACGACCCCGAATCCTTCCTCAGGCGCAGCATTTTTTGTAGAGGTGCTGGCGTCGAAAGACGAAGTGCGGCACCGGCACCAGGTCAATGCGCTGCCGATACGCATAGGGCGCGGCTACGACAATGACTTTATCCTGGACGATCCGCATACGGCGGCTCACCATGCGATCGTGGAGCAAGCCGAGGACGGCAGCCTGCACATCCGCGACCTGGGCAGCCATAACGGCATCGTCCACAAAGGCAAGCGCCTGCCGCTGATCAGCATCAACGGCAATACCGTGGTCAGGCTGGGCCACACCAACCTGCGCGTGCGGGCCGCCGACTTCCAGGTCGCCGACGAACAGGCCGATACCACCATCCACAGCTGGGAAGGCTGGCCGCCGGCATTGAGCGGCCTGGCCATCATGGCCCTGCTGGCAACCGCGAGCACCTGGCTGGGCGACGTCAGCAAGTTTGAAGCGATACGCTACCTGATGGCGATCGCCTACGTACTCAGCGGCGGCCTGATCTGGAGCGGCATCTGGGCCTTTGCCAACCGCCTGTTCGGCGGCCATGCGCGCTTCGGCCGGCACCTGTTCATTACCGGCTGCGGCATGGCGGCCATGGAGGCCTGGAGCCTGTTCAGCGCCACCGCCGCCTACGCGTTGTCGCTGGAAGTGCTGAGCCGCTACGGCAGCCACGTGGTAATCGCCATCACTGCGGCGATGGTGTATTTCCACCTGAGCACCATCAATCCCCGCCACCCGCGCCGGGTAGCGACGACCGCCGTGATCCTCGGCCTGATCGGCTCCGGCCTGATGCTGATGATGAATTTCCAGCGCTACGGACAAGCGGCAGACGAGCTGTACATGGCGCAAATCCTGCCGCCATCCCTCCGGCTCAGCCCGGACCAGCCGGTGGACCGGTTCATCAATGACGCGAAGAGCTTGAAAGAAAAAGTGGACGCCGACCGCAACAAGACCGTCGGCCATGAAGAGCAGGACGCGGATACCTCAGAATAGCCGGGCCGCCACGGCGCAGCAGATTGCGCCGCGGCTTGCCTGCAGGTCAGGCTAACAGGGCATTGACTTCACCGTATCCCAGCGCCTGCACAAACAGGCCATCGAAGCTGCCGGTCGCCAGCACTTCCGACGCCAGCGCCGCTACATTCGCCAGCGCCGCCTGCAACAAGGCCACGCCGACGCTGACGCGGCACGCTCCGTGCGCGGACAATTGCTGCGCATTCGCGATGCCCGGCAGCGCCATTACATTCAGCGGCATCGCTACCGCCGCCGCGACGCGGCGCACCGTCTCCAGGTCCGCCAAGCCGGGAACGAACAAGCCGTCGGCGCCGGCCCTCCTGTACAACTCGGCCCGCGCTATCGTCTCCGCCGCCTGCAACTCCGGCGCAACCAGCGCGCGCAGATACACATCGGTACGTGCATTGATGAACAGATCCACTCCCATGCCGGCTGCGGTTTCCCGTATCGCAGCAATCTTGGCCGCCAGCAGTTCCGGCGCTGCGGCGCCATCCTCGATATTGATGCCGACCGCGCCCGCCGCGATAAATGCGGCGGCATTGGCTGCCGCAGTGGCGGCATCGCTGGCATAGCCGTCTTCCATATCCACCGTCAGCGGCAATTGCACCACGCGCGCAATCTCGCGCACCGTCGCCAGATGCGCCGCCATCGGCAAGGCGCCGCCGTCGGCATAACCGTGCGCCCACGACACGCCGCCGCTGGTGGTGGCGATCGCCGCCGCACCGCATTGCTGCATCAGCCTGGCGCTGACGGCATCCCACACGTTCGGCAATATCAAGACTGCGCCGCCTGCCGCATGCAGCGCCCGAAACCGGCCGGCGCGGATTTGTTGTGCTGTGTTGCTCATGATGGTTTTCCTTGAAATGAAAGAACGGTCGTGCATCATCGCATGCAGCGTCGCCCTCGGCTAGCCGGTTTCGGACATTCATCTTCGCGTTTTCCTGCACAGCGGGGAACTTGCCTGTTGCGGCAATTGTCTGCATCATGGAAGCCTACTCTTTCCGGTGCGGAAGGGCAGGAACAAACCGCCGATAACTACATCGAAAGAAGAACCATGCTCAAAGGGAAACTCTGTACGCTGAGGCATATGCAGGCGCAAGATCTGGACAAGTACCTGCAGCTTGTGAACAACCTGGAAGCGCGCGGCCCCTATTTTCCAGCGCTACTGAAGCCGCCGGAACTGGTGAAGAAAGAATTTTATGAGACCGGCTTCGTCACCGATGAGATGGAACGGATGCTGATCCTGGACCAGGACGACAACATCGTCGGCGACATCGGCAACTTCAGGGTGCGCAGCAAGCATACCCGCGAGATAGGCTTCATCCTGTTTGAACAAGCCGCGCGCGGACGCGGCTATACCAGCGAAGCAACCAGGCTGTTAAGCGACTATTTGTTCCGCGCCTATCACCACATCCAGCGCCTGGAATTGATCATGGCGACCGAAAATGCCGGATCGGAGCGTGTCGCGCAAAAATGCGGCTTCAGCAAGGAGGGTGTGATGCGCCAGCAGTTGTACATGAATGGCCGCTATCACGACAGCTACCTGTATTCGTTGCTACGATCAGATTGGGAAGCAAACAGGGAGTGAAGCCGCACCCTGGATAGCCGGACAGTAGCCACCAGAGCCAAGAACGTAAAATTCCACATCCAACGTCGGCGGCAATTGTCTGCATCATAGACGGCGAACTTGATAGTTGCGAAGGAAACGTGATGAAGAAATCCTGTGTTGCAGCAGTGCTTGTTCCCATGTTGCTGGCCGGTGCCCACGCCTTCGGCAACGGTGCGCCATGTCCGCCGGCGGGGTGGAGCACGGAACAGCTGACGGCGCTGCGCGCCCGTGAATTTGATATCGACGATAATGCGCAGCGGCAGCAACTGGCATTGGGCCTGCTGCCCTGCCTGGCGTCGCCCAATCCCGTGTTGCGCGATGAAATCGCCTTCGAAGCCTATAGCACCTGGCTGCGCAGCGGAAAACTGGACGATGCCACGCGCAACAAGCTGTACGCCAGCCTGCTGCCCGCGCTGGTATCCACCAATGCCGACAAGGAAGGTTTTCGCGCGCCGTTCTCGGCGCTAGTGATGTCCGAGCTGGCGCGGGTGGATCGCCTCACGCCTTATCTGACAGCCGCGAACAGGCAAGATCTGCTGGAGCACGCCGCCCGCTATCTGCAAACGCAGCAAGACTATCGCGGCTTTAACCAGCGGCAAGGCTGGCGGCATGGCATTGCGCACGGCGCCGACCTGCTGATGCAATTATCGCTGAACCCGGCGCTGGACAAGTTCCAGCTGGACCAGATCCTCGCAGCGATCGCTCCCCAGGTCGCACCGGCCGGCGGCCATTTCTATATTTACGGCGAGGCGGAAAGACTGGCGCGACCGGTGCTGTTCATCATGGGCCGCAAGCTGTATACGGAGGCAGAATGGGACGCATGGCTGATGCAGATATCCTCGCCGGCCCCCTTCCGATCCTGGGGCGATGTCTTCCAAAGCGAGGCCGGCCTGGCAAAGCGCCACAATACGCGCGCCTTCCTGTCGGCACTGTTTGTCGAAACGCGCGACAGCAAAGAGGAAAGCCTCGCGACGCTGGCGCCTAAGATAAAGTCGGCCCTCGCAACGCTACAATAACAAAAGATGAAAAACTAAGGAATAACCATGAAAGCCACGATCCAGACAGAACGCCTGCTGCTGCGCGCGTTTACTGCCGACGATGCAGAAGCCTATTATCCGCTCTGCGCGATTCCCGAAGTAATACGCTACGTCGGCAACAAGCCGATGACATCGGTGGAAGAAGTACGCGCCGGCCTGCTGGAAGGACCTGTCAACGACTATGCCAAATACGGCTTCGGCCGCTTTGCGGTGATCTGGAAAGAGACCGGGCAGCTGATAGGATTCAGCGGCCTGAAATACATGCCGCCGTTTGCCGAGGTGGAACTCGGCTACCGCCTGCTGCCGGAATTCTGGGGCCAGGGCCTGGCGTCGGAAGCGGGCAAGGCGTCGATCAGCTTCGCCCGCGAATCACTGAATTTGACCAGGCTGATCGCCATCGTCCATCCAGACAATCAGGGTTCGGCGAACGTGGTGCGCAAACTGGGGTTTGCGATAGACAAGCAGGTCAGGATGGACCTGATTCCGGGGCTGGATTTGAATATGTTTGCGCGGGAGCTATGAGCCGCAAGAATTTTTTCTGCCGATGCGATCGCAGCTACCGGTGAAAAATTAAATTGCTCTTCGTGGGTATACGTCGGGTGTGGCCCGACAGCCACTCACTTTCTTTGCTTCGTACCTAGCCGGCCGCCCGAAAGTAAGCAAAGAAAGACGACCGCAAAGCCTCGCCCCTTCGGGGTGTCCGATTGTGCAATACAAAGAGAACGTCAAAAACAACGACAACCAGATTCTCCGAGCTCTAGAAAAACTAAACTTTTAAAATTGAGGCGGCTTGGTGTGGGTGTCGGGGTTGCTTTTGACTTTAATCCGCTCGGGACGCAGCATTTTGTGCTTTACAGAAAATGGATCAGAAACAGACGTTGTCTGAGCGGAGCGAGTTTCGTCTGTTTCCCATTTTTTGTCATGCACAAAATGTGATGGAGCTACGCTCCATCACCCGAAGGGCAAGTCTGCGGTCGCCTTCTTTGTGCTTACTATTTCTTGGCGAAGCAAGAAATAGTAAGTGGCTGCCGGGCCACTCCCGGCTTCCGACCACGAAGCGCAATTTCATTAATTCATATTAGCCTATTGCCAAGCCCTGCTATACCCAAAACGACACGCTACTTCCCAATACAAAACCGCGAAAAGATCACGCCCAGCAAATCATCCGACGTGAATTCGCCGGTGATGCTGTTCAGCCTGTCCTGCGTCAGTCGCAATTCCTCGGCAAACAAATCCAGCGACTGGTCGTTTTGCGCCGCATATTCCGCGGCGTTTTGCAGGTGCTCGTGCGCGTGCTTGAGCGCGATCAGGTGGCGTTCGCGCGCCAGGTATAAAGATTCGCCGGTTTGCTGCCAGCCGGCGATGCGCAACAGCTCCTTGCGCAGCAAGTCTATGCCCACGTGGTCTTGTGCCGACAGGTAGACGTGGGTGGCGTCTTCCATGATATCCACGCTGGGGCTATGGCCGGAAATGTCTATCTTGTTCCAGATGCGGATCACCGGTACGTTGCCGGGGAAGCGCTCTATGATGGTTTCGTCGGCGCGGGTAGGGCCGCGGCTGGCGTCCAGCAGATGCAGGATCACGTCGGCCTTGTCGACCTCGGCCCAGGTGCGCTCTATGCCGATGGCCTCCACCATGTCGATCTCGCCGCCGGCTTCATAATGCTCATCGGCGTGATGGCGTATGCCCGCGGTGTCGATGATGTTCAGCGGTATGCCTTCGATGTGGATGG
>DATHMC010000348.1:0-18439 GCA_035487495.1 Undibacterium sp. | reverse complement strand
CCACTTTCATGGGCAAGAGCACCATATGCTTTCCCGTCAAGTGAAGGCGTTGCTGGATGTCCAGTGGCGTCCGATTGTGCAGCCACGCGGTAAGAAAATTGACTCGTGTGAATACCAGCTTGCTGGCGAAGCACACACTGTTGGGATATTCCTCCATGACTTTTTCGGCGAGGGTGGTGAACTCTTCAACCGGGTCCGTGCCGAATGCGACGCGATATTCGGTCGCCAGACTGTGCCTGTTGCAATGTGAGGAATAGTAGCGCAAAGATGCCTCGATCGTCTCCTGCAAGCGATGTAACTGCTCCTGTCCTTCGTAGCTCTGTGCATCCACTTCGCCCACGGCGATGAAGACGAAATTCTTGAAATGCCCCGGAAATAGGCGCAACACCCATAACAAGGCGTGCATGCTTGCGCCACGGTGTTTTCCAACCAGCACTATCGCCGTCGGCTGCTCACGGTCGAGCTCAGGTAAGTTGACGGCTTCGGCTACCGGCGGGGAGCCGGAAAAAAGGGCGTCCGCCTTGGCCAGCTGCTCCCGCGTTTCGGCGTAATGGCGTCTGATCAGGAAACAAAGTGCAATCACGCTGCTGGTAATGACAACAGTAAGCCATCCACCGGAGGTAAATTTTTCAAACAGTGTGATCGCCAAAACGCTCGCTGTGAGCGTAAGGCCCATGGCCGACAAGGCAAACCGCACCAACCAGTTGCGTGCCTCCTTGCGGTTGCGCCACCAGTAGATGCACAGGCCGAGCAATGAAAGGCTGAACGTCAAAAATACGTTGATGCTGTACAGGACCACCAGTACCGCCACTTCGCCCCGCGTCCATAGCAGTATAGCAAGGCTCGCAGCGCCCATGACGATCACGCCGTTTTGCCGCACCAGGCGGGTCGACAAGTCGCGGAAGTAACGCGGTACCCAGTAGTCCGACGCCATGTTCGACAGTACCGTAGGGCCGTCCAGAAATCCAGTTTGCGCGCCCACCAGAAGCAGCCCCGCTTCGAGTGCCAGGACTAACGCAAGCAAGCCCTGCTGCATGAATGGCGTACCCCATCCAAGATGTTCAATAATCCGCTGAAACACGACCGCATTGAGTGTTTGCCCTGCAACGGCCCGGGCGTCCCACAAGACGTACAGCAGGATGATGCCGCCAGCCATGAACGCGAGCGACGCCGCCATATAGAACATGGTCCATTTGCCGTTAGGCACGCGCGGTTCTGCAAGCATGTTGACATTATTCGAGACCGCCTCGAGCCCTGTATACGTCCCGCCTCCCAAGGAATAGGCGCGCAGCAGCAAAGACGCGACGAAGATCCACCCCATGTTGTGCGACAGGTTCGCGGTTACTTCCAGCGTATTGGGGAGCAGCGCCGGCAAGTGCTGCGCATGGCTGAATACCCCATATAGGATGAGCCCCAGGTGCAGGACGACGAATCCAATGAAGATGGGCAGCAGGACCAGGATAGATTCCTTCATCCCCCTGAAATTCAGGACGCACATCAACAGGATCAGGACGAGTTCCGTCGCCAGCTTGAAGGTTTGCGCACTGACGGGCAAGAGGCTGAAAAACGCGTCGACGCCGCTGGCAAGCGAGGTTGAGATAGTGAGGACATAGTCCACCAGTAGCGCGGCGCCTGAAACGAGACCAGTACGTGGCCCAAGGAGCGCTGTGGCAACCTTGTATCCTCCTCCCCCTGTGGGGAATAACTCGATGACTTGGTTGTAGCCCACGGAGATGATGAACACGGTGAGCGCGGTGGCAAGCGCCAGGAACAGGCCGAGTTGAGGATATGAACCGAGGGCGAGGAAGGCCTCTTCAGGGCCATAACACGATGACGAGAGGCCGTCGGCGCCAAGACCCACCCACGCGATTATCGGCGTGACGGCAATGGCATGTCGAGTTTTCGGATTCAGCGGATCGAGTGCGGTGCCGATCACCAACTCACGGATTTTCTTGAAGGCCACCATGTTGCTCTCGCTTCATGTTCGCAGGCGTTGTTGAATTGCCGAGACTCGAATTCCATGGAGGTACCAGGGAGGGTGGTATCGCATCATGTAAATCCGCTGAGCCAACCCTACCATTTTGGTGATACATAGGCTTGCTGTCAACAGCGATTTAAAATCGATAGATTCTTTCGATAATTGGGTTGACCGTCCAGCAGGTGTAAGTTCGTTGCGGGGACATTAAACGTGTTGCGCTGTTGTTGCACAGTCAATTCCGGAGCTTGAAATGGTTGGGTTGGTGTCTCGGAGGTGCCGCGAGCGCAATGTGATATAAGCGCGGACAGCATCATGCCTCGTCTTGTCTTATGGATTTCCGTGCGACAACGCCGACTCTATGACAAGGGGACTATTTGTGTACATCCCCCCAAGAATGTGAAATTAACTGAAAGAGGTGATTTTTAGCAAAATTACAGCAGTGTCCGCGAAGAAAAAAGCGGCTTGCTGAGGAAATAGCCCAGTAAAAGTCGCAGCTCTAGTAAGTAAGGAGTCCCACAAACAAGCAATTTCTCGTACTGCTCCAGTGCATGGTTTAACAAACAGGAGTATCCACAAATCCGCGGCTACCTCAGGTTGAAAAACGGCGAAATTATGACCCCACAGAGACGTCGCGTTTTTGCACGCTCCGGGCCGAAATCCAACACTAAGTCATGAACCGGCACCCATTTGCCCCCATATTTTTTTCAATTGTGTTGCTTCGGGGTGTATTATTGAATTTGCAATTTCCCCTCTTCCCAGCCAACAGGAACGGACCTGCAAATTCTCCAGGCTGCACAATACGGAGCGCCAAATGCTTTCACCACAAAAACGGGTCATTGGAAAGCGGTTCACTCTTATATTCAGCATTATTTGTCTGCTTGGAGCAGCTTCGTGGCTTGTTTTCGGTAACAACGAGATACATCAAAGCGGCCCCATCCACAATGTGACTATTGCCATACCAGCACAGATCAGTGCTGGTGCTTTATACGTTGGACGGGATCAAAAATTTTTCGAAAAGCACGGGCTGAATCTCACTATCCAGCCCTTTCTGCTCGGCAAGCAAGCCTTGCAGTCAACGTTGCAGGGCAAGGCAGACTTGGCGATTCTAGCTGAGACGCCTTTTATGCTTGCCGTCATAAATGGAGAGAAAATCGCGACGGTCGCGACGATTTTTGGTTCGCGCCGATCCATGGCAGTGGTCGCCCGCAAGGATCGCGGCATCGATAAAGCGGAAGATCTGAGCGGAAAAACAATCGGCACCATTTTTGGCACTAACGCGCAGTTCTTCGTTGACACCTTACTGACGGCGCATTCCATTACAAAGTCATCCGTAAAGATCGTTTATCTGAAGCCGGAAACCCTAGTTGAGGCGTTAAAAAATGGCGAAGTCGATGCAGTAACTGTGTGGCACCCTGATCTTGCCGAGCTCGAACAAGCACTTGCGAATCGCGTCGTGACTATTTATGACGAAGACATCTTCGTTTATCGTTTCATTCTGGTGGGAAAACAGGATTATCTGGATAAGCACGCTGCTGAAGTGCGCCAGACTCTCGCCGCCATTGAGGAAGCAACACGTTTCATTCGCGAGCAACCGGCTCGCGCGAAAATCACGATCAGTAAAGCACTCAGCATGGACTCGGTTTTATTGTCCAAGACCTTCGATCCGAACGATTTTTACTTAACGCTAGATCAAACGCTTTTGCTGGCGCTCAGCGACGAGACGAGATGGGCGATGAAACAAGGAATCGTCCCAGCGGGACCTGTTCCTAACTACCTCAACTACATTCGCCAGGAACCGCTCGAGTCCGTGCTGCCGAGTGCGATAAAAATCATTAAATAGCCCCGCCATGACCTTAAATCATCAGAGTAATATTCTCGCCTGGCTGGCCGCCATCGCCGTTGCGGTGGTGATCGCGGTGACTGCCCTTTCCGTTATCGAGGTGCGCAGCCAAGGTGAACAAGTAACGATGGCTGAAAACACCGTGAAAGGTATTACGCAATTTCGTTTTCTCATCATGGAAACGACTTTTTATAGCGAACAACGCTCCATCGATCAATGGCAGCGTCACATAACGAGCTTCGGAAAAATGCTTGCCGCCCAACGCTATAGCGAAGCGAATGAGAACGCATTGCTGGACAGAGAGCAAAGTAACTTGAAAGTGCTCTCACGGCTCTATGAAAGACTGGCGAATACTGCATCTTTCTCAACAACTCCGCTGCGTGTTAACGCAACTACTACGGAGTTGACGACCAGCACCGTGAGCGCGCTATTCCTTACCACGCAGGACATGAGCGAAGACGCGTTCGAGTTGGTACGGCTGAACCGTCTCGACCTTGCAGCGGCGCAAGATCAAGCCTTATTGATCATGCAATTCAGTATTGCTGCGTTGGCGGCATTGATCGCAGCAGGCTGCGTGATAATTAAGCGCCGAGTTCTTGTGCCGGTAGCTGCACTACAGCGAGGCACAGAGCAAGTTACTAAAGGCGATCTGAGCTTTCGCCTCAATCTGGGCGTTGCCAATGAAATCGGTTCGCTGGCGAACACGTTCGACCACATGACCGAACAGCTTGGCGAATCCCGCGACAGTATGCAGGCGACGGTCCAAACGCTAGCCAATAAAAGTAATGAGCTGAAGCGCGCCCAGCTCGAATTACAGACCATTATCGACCAAATGCCCGCGCTGGTAGGCTCCTGGGATGCAAACTTCCATAACCGTTTTGGTAACCGGGCCTATTTCGATTGGTTTGGAATTGAGCCAGAAAAGATGCGTGGCCAGCATATGCAAGAGATCATCGGCAAAGACCGCTTCCAGCAGCTTGAACCGTATCTGCTATCAGTCTTACAGGGAAGTCCCGTGGTGTTCGAAAGAACCATCGATCATCCTTCCGGGGAGGAACGGCACGCTGTATTTTCCTATGTGCCCGATATGGAAAATGGGGAGGTCAAGGGTTTCTACGGATTCGTCAGCGACGTGACCCAACTCAAAAAGGCGCAGCTTGCAAATGAAAAAGCGTTGGCGCAACTCCAGGGCATAGTGGATGCGGCAAAGGATTTTGCAATCATAGAAGGCGATGAGGAAGGTACGATTACCCTGTTTAGCAAGGGGGCCGAGATCATGCTCGGATACACGGCTGATGAAATCGTCGGCAAGACGCATGCCGGCATTTTCCATGTGAAAGAAGAAATCGTCGTCCGTGGGAGCGAACTCAGTTTAAAGTACGGGCGTCCGATTCGCGGCTTCGATGTTTTCGTTGAGTTGCCGCGTCAAGGCGAGTCGGAGTCGCGCGAATGGACCTATATCCATAAGGATGGCACTGCCTTTCCAGTGAATCTTACAATAACGGCTATTCGCAATAGGCTGGGCAATATCACGGGATATCTGGGGATTGCGAAAAATATTCAAAAGGATAAGGACATCCTGCGCACTTTAGCCGAGACGCGCGACAAAGCCCAGGCAGCCAGCCTTTCCAAAAGCCAGTTCCTCGCCAATATGAGTCACGAAATTCGCACGCCGATGAATGCAATCCTGGGCATGCTGCAATTGTTGCAATACACTGAGCTGACGACGAGACAGCTTGATTACACGGTCAAGACGGAAACGGCAGCACAATCCTTATTGAGTCTGCTTAACGACATTCTTGATTTCTCCAAAGTAGAAGCCGACAAGATGACCCTGGAACATGTTCCTTTCCGTCTCGATACACTCATGCGCGATCTGTCGGTCATTTTTGCTTCAAGTGTCGGCAGCAAGGACATTGAGGTGTTGTTCTCGCTTGATTCTCAATTACCTGACCGCATACTGGGAGACGCTCTGCGACTGCGTCAGATATTGATCAATCTGGCGGGAAATGCCATCAAGTTCACTCAGCACGGTGAAGTCGTTGTGTCGATCCAGGTTCTTACACAAAATTCGGACCATACAGAGATTCAATTTTCTGTACGGGATACCGGTATCGGCATTGCACCCGAGCACTTGGTACAGGTGTTTGAAGGCTTTAGCCAGGCCGAAGCGTCGACCACGCGGCGTTTTGGCGGAACCGGTCTGGGGTTGGCCATTAGTCAGCGCTTAGTTGCCCTGATGGGCGGCGAGCTCGAGGTGGAGAGCACTTTGGGATGCGGTAGTCACTTCCACTTTATCCTGACATTTAAGCATGCCAAAGAGGGCGATGCCGCCGGACTACAAGCGTCACTGGAATGTATCGAGAAGGTACTACGGCGGGCGCTGATCGTGGATGACAACGATAGTGCCCGCGAGTACTTGCTCTCTATGGTTGAATCGCTCGGCTGGCAAGGCGATGGCGCCGCCAGCGGGGCCGATGCGCTGGCGATGCTGCGGCAAGGCGCGGAGGACCGCTTGCCGTATGACGTGGTGTTCATGGATTGGAAAATGCCGGGCATGGATGGCTGGGAAAGCACGCGCCAGATTCGCCAACTACAGCAAGGCAATAAGACCCCCGTTGTGATTATGGTGACAGCCTACGGCAGGGAGATTCTGGAGGAACGGTCGGAGTCCGACCGCGATTTGATCAATGGCCTACTAGTCAAGCCGGTGACAGCGTCCATGCTGTTTGATGCGCTGATGGAGGCGTCGCATCAACCTATAAATGCCGCCACAAAACTGGGAGCGAAGCGTCTGGCGGGAATACGCTTGTTGGTTGTGGAAGATACGCTGATGAATCAACAAGTGGCGCAGGAGTTGCTATCCAATGAGGGCGCGATCGTTGAATTGGCAGACAGCGGCGGTGCAGGTGTGGAGAAGACACTTGCAGCCTCACCCTCGTATGATGCGGTGCTCATGGACATCCAGATGCCGGATATGGATGGTTATGAGGCGACCAAGAAAATACGCCAGGATACGCGCATGCAATCGCTGCCTATTATCGCAATGACGGCGAATGCAATGGCCTCCGACAAGGCAACATGCTTGGCGGCAGGTATGAATGACCATCTTGCCAAACCGATTGATCTAGATGAAGTAGTGACGACAATTTTGCGTCATTGCAAACACGACAATCCTCTTGGCGCGGCTGCGCCGCCCGCTGAAATTGTGACCCTGCCGCAAGATGCGTCGGCGATAGAGCTCGATCGCGCCCTGCAACGATTGGGGGGCAATAAAGCTTTGTTCTTCATTCTAGTCCAACGTTTCAGTACCGATATTCCGGGAATGGTGGTCGATTTTAGGCAGCATCTGGAACAAGGCGACAGAAATAAAGCTGCCAACGTGATGCATACGCTGAAAGGTATCGCAGGTACTATGGGAGCAACGCAACTCGCCAAGTATGCAGCCGACGCCGAAACGCAACTACGTGCTGCCGACGCAGACATAGATACTAATGCGATGAGCGAAGGGTTGGGGCAGCTCGTAGCACAAGCCAAGGCTGCATTGGAGATCATCAGTCTGGATGTGCAACCGGTCGCTGCTGCTGGGCCAGCGCAACTGGAAAATCCTGATAGAACCACACTTGGTTCCTTACTCGATGAGTTGGATACCCTGCTACACAGTGCAAACATGCAAGCCATCGGTGTGTTTGCCGAGTTCAAGAAAAAATACGGTGACGACCTAGGCGATAAAATATTACCCTTGTCTCAGGCCATACAGAGCTTGAATTTTAAGCTGGCATTGGAATGTAGCCGACAACTTCGGACAGAACTCTGATGAAATCATTTAACAAGTCTTCGGTCATAGAAGTTCCAGATACGCTGTTCAGTGCGCGGATCGGCAAGCCCCTGTTGCTGGTTGTGGACGACCAACCCGGGAATGTGCAGACCTTGTATGAAATTTTTAAAAATGACTGTGACGTGTGCATGGCGACCAATGGCCCGGATGCACTGGCATTTTGCCAGACCCGGCAGCCGGATTTAATTTTGCTGGACGTTGTGATGCCAGAAGTGGGAGGCTATGCAGTATGTCAGCAACTTAAGAGTGATCCCCTTACCCATAATATCCCTGTCATCTTTGTCACAGCGCAAAACGATCCTCTAGAAGAAGCACAGGGCTTTGAAAAAGGGGGAGTTGACTTCATCACAAAACCCTTTCATGTAAATGTCGTAAAGGCGCGTGTGCGCACTCATCTGACGCTCAAGCAGCAATCCGATCTGCTTCGCTCGCTGGCACTCATTGACGGCTTGACGGGTGTGGCAAATCGTCGCCACTTCGATGCTACGCTGGACGCGGAGTGGCAACGATGTACCCGCGCTAATCAGCCACTTTCTTTGATACTGATCGACGTTGATTTCTTCAAACGATATAACGACCACTATGGACATCAAGCCGGCGACACTTGCCTTCAATCCATAGCATCTGTTTTTAAGGCGAGTTTCAGCCGCTCGCATGACTTGGTTGCGCGCTACGGCGGAGAGGAATTCGTCTGCATCCTTCCTGATACACCGCTAGAAGGCGCTGCACGTAAGGCATTTCAGTTGGAAGAAGCAATCAGATACCTTGGCATTCCACATGAAAAATCAGAGGTTGCTAATACGGTCACCATTAGCCTGGGTGTAGCGACGACCAATCCGTCCATGGGTGGCAAGCCTGTTGAGCTGATTGCTGGCGCGGATGATCAGTTATACTTAGCCAAGCAATCCGGTCGAGGACAGGTGCATTCGTTGCAAATGTGAATGCGATAGTTCAGGCTTGACGTGGCGCCGGCTCGGCCTATGGAGACTGTCCTCTTAGACCTTAAAACACACTTTCCAATCGTACAGCTGTTGGCGTTGATGTGTGAATTCGGTAAACGTCATGCAACCAACTTCGCGGCTTCAAAGGGGGCGGCACCGGCGCTCTACCTGGGGGGGAAATATTAGGCGCCACAGGCGTCGCGTGCCGTGGCCGCCGCTATCGTTTCCTCTCTGGGAATGTCTGCTCCGGGCAGCACGACACGCAGTTGCCTGATGGAGCCCAGCCGCCTGGGAGCAGTCTTATCGGAATCGTCGAACTGGCAGACGCCCAGATATTTATTTGAGACGCTCGTCCTCTAATTTCAATTCGTAGTGCCTGAACGATTCAGCAAGATGCTCTCGCAGTAAAGCATCGTCCCATGGCTTGGTGAGGAATTTGTAGACCGCCCCTTCGTTGATGGCATCTGTGACAGATTGTAGTTCCGTATATCCAGACAACATAATGCGCACTATGCTGGGGTAAAGTCCTTTGACACAACGCAATAGTTCCGTTCCTGGCATTTCCGGCATGCGTACATCTGAAACAATCACTCCAACCGAATGAATCGCCAGTAGCTCAAGCGCCTCACGGGGGCTAGTCGTGCTCAAGATTCTGTAGCCGTCTCGACGTAAAAGGCGCTGCAGGGCGGCGAGGGTGTTTTCATCATCGTCCACTATCAGCAGGGTCCGTTTTGTCGGCTCTCGATGGCAGCTATTCGCCGGCAGGTGCGTTCCTGCACCGAGCAGCGCTGTCATTTCATGTTTTGGTAGTGGCCGACTGAAATAATAACCCTGCATCGCATCGCAGTGGTTGTTATTCAAGAATCCCAATTGCCCCTCCGTTTCCACACCCTCGGCAACCGTCGTCATATGTAGCGATTCGGCCATGGCGATGATGGACCTGGTCAGCGACGCGCCATCAACGCTGTTGGTCACGTCGCGGATAAACGACTGGTCGATCTTGACGACATCGATTGGGAACTGCTTCAGATAGGATAGGCTAGAATATCCGGTGCCGAAATCGTCCAGCGACAATGTTATGCCGATTTTTTTCAGCCGCTCCAGCGCTTTCACTACTACTTCCCGGTTTTGCATCAACAAGCTTTCTGTTAACTCCAATTCTAGGTATTCGGCCGAAAGCCCGGTATCGGCTAGGACGTTGCAGACCAGATCCGGCACGTCCTGCAGGCGAAACTGCCGGGCCGACACATTGACCGCCATGGTCAGGTCAGGATGCCCCGTTTCGTGCCACTCTTTGAGTTGGGCACAGGCAGTCCTGAGCACCCATTCTCCGATCTGGATGATCAAGCCGGTCTCTTCCGCCAAAGGAATAAAGCGATCCGGTGGCATCATGCCGATTTCTGGTCGGCGCCAACGCAATAGCGCTTCCATTCCGTATACTTTCCCGCTCCTCAGATCGACTTTGGGCTGGTAATGCAACTCAAATTCTTGCAGCGCCAACGCCTGATGCAAGGCGTTTTCAAGTTCGGCGCGTTCTTCCACCTGGACTCCCATCTTTCTGGTGTAGAACTGATAACCGTTGCGCCCCTTGTCCTTTGCACTATATAGTGCTGCGTCGGCGGTCTTCAGCAACATGTCGCCGCTGGTACCGTCCTCGGGGAAGACGCTGACGCCGATACTAGTGGTCACATGCAGCTCATGGCTGTTCAGCACGAAGGGCGAGACAAACATGGTCAGCACCTTTTGAACGACGCCCTTAGCAGTCTCAGTGTCTGCCAGGCCTGTCAATATGATGACAAATTCGTCGCCGCCCAAGCGCGCAACTGTATCTCCTTCACGCACGGCCGCTTTGAGCCTGACCGCAACAGCCTTCAGCAAGGCATCTCCTACCGGATGGCCGTAACTGTCGTTAATAAGTTTAAACCTGTCCAGATCAAGCACTAACACAGCCAGACACTGATCGGTCCGGCGTACCTGAGCTATTGCTTGCCCGATACGATCGTTCAACAGGTTACGGTTTGGCAGGTCGGTGAGCGCGTCATGATTTGCCAGATATTCTATACGCGCTTCATTCGCCTTGCGCTCGGTGATATCTTGCAGCGTGCCGCGCAGCAAAACAGTTCGGCCAGATTCTTGCAGGGCTTCGGCTTGCTGGCAGACTATGCGTTCTCCGCCATCCGGACGCGTAACCCGATGTTCCATTTCATATCCGGTGCCTTCCGTACGCAAACTCATGAAAGAATGAATTAATTGAGGACGCTCGTCCTCGGGTATGCGCCGTATCAGGCTGTCGAAACTCGCCGAATCCAGCTCGGCATCCAGTCCTAGTATGCGATACAGCTCCGGCGACCAGTAACCATCGATACTTCCAGCCCTATATTCCCAGTTGCCGACATGGGCCAATTCCTGCGCATAGACGAGGCTGGCCTGGCTGCGGGCTAAATCTTCGAGCGCATCGCTCGCTCGCAGCAGATAGCGCACGCGGTGCCCCAGCAACTTCCAGCGCATGGGCTTGGAGACGAAGTCGGTCGCCCCCGCGTCAAAGGCACGGGTAATCGAATCATCATCGTCGTTGCCGGTAAGGACGACGATAGGCACGCGCTCGCCGTTCGGCAACCTGCGTATGCGTTCACAGCACTCAAATCCGTTCATTCCCGGCATGCTGACGTCGAGTAGCACAATATCTGGATGAGTCCTCTCGAATATTTCAATGCCCTCTGCACCGCTCGCTGCTTCTTCAATCTCAAACCCTTCAGGCTCCAGCGCCTCACTAACCAGCATGCGCGTCATCGCATCGTCGTCCACGATCAACACTAGCGGCAACTTTCTGATTTCTGTATTCATGTTATTACCCATCATTATGCAAAGCCTGAGATGGCGCCTGCTGATTTTCCGATGATGATTGTGTAACAGGCAGGGTAATAAAAAACGACGTTCCGCTTCCTTGCTCTGACTCTACCTCTATCCGACCGCCATGACTTTTGATAATGCCGTAAGCAATCGAAAGGCCAAGCCCAGTACCTTGGCCAATTGGTTTTGTGGTGAAAAAAGGCTCAAAGATGCGTGACAGCATATCCTCAGGAATTCCTGTGCCATTATCTGTAATTTCAATGCAAACGGTGTTTTCAGCAGCGGAAGTGCGTATGATAATTTGTCCCTTCTTGTCGCCCATTGCGTGTGCTGCATTAACAATGATATTCATGAAAACTTGATTTAACTGGGACGGCAGGCATTCCACCTCAGGCAAGTTTCCATACTCCTTGACGATGTCCGCCTTGTACTTGATTTCGCTATTTATCACTTTCAACGTCGAATCGATTCCTTTATTTAAGCTGGCCAACTGCCAGTCGCGAGTGCTGTCGACGCGTGAAAAATCTTTTAAACTTTGGACAATTTCCTTTACGCGAATCAAACCATCCCGGGACTCTTGCATGATTTCAGGAATGTCGCTCCTGAGAAAATCAAGTTCCATCTCCCGTTTGGTGGAGTTCAAATCGGCGAGCGCATCAAATGACTCGATCATCTTTTCTGCGCCCTCATAGGCAGTCAGCATATTGAATAATTTTTCCAGATAATTTTCCAAAGTCCCGAAATTTGAAAAAATGTATGCAATCGGATTATTTATTTCATGGGCCACGCCTGCCGCCAGCTGGCCGATCGATGCCATCTTCTCCGATTGCAGCAACTGCACATGGGCCAGCGCCAGTTTAGAGTTCGTTTGACTCAATTCCGCATTGGCTTCGGAAAGCCGGGCCTCGCTACGTGCCAGGTCGTCCAGCACTCCGCTCGCACGTAATAGATATCGAATGCGGTGCCCCAGCAATTTCCAGCGCATAGGCTTGGAGACAAAGTCGGTAGCGCCGGCCTCGAAGGCGCTGGTAATGGAATCGTCGTCGTCGTTGCCGGTAAGTACCACGATCGGTACGTGCGCCCCATCCGGCAGCTTGCGTATGCGCTCGCAGCACTCAAATCCGTTCATTCCCGGCATGCTGACGTCCAGCAGGACAATATCTGGATGAGCCCTCTGGAATACTTCAATGCCCTCTGCGCCGCTCGCTGCTTCTTCAATTTCAAATCCTTCAGGTTCAAGTGCCTCTATCACCAGCATGCGCGTCATCGCATCATCGTCGACGATTAACACGACAGGCGACTGCCTGGTTTTCTCGTTCATGTCGCTACCCTTTCTTGCGCTAATACCGCGAGCACACGATCAAGCTCCTCCTTGATATTATTCATACGTACTACGGCGCCGCCGACGTCGGAAATGCGGGCTAGTTGCTCTATCTCTTTACAAGTTGCAGAAAGAATTGTGGCGCCGACGTTAGCGCTGGTGGATTTCAAGGTATGCGCCGCATGGCGCAGTGCCTCGGCATCATTCGCGTCCACGGCGTCATGCATTTCGCCGAGCAGGCGCGGTGCGTCGCTGTTGAACATATCGATAATGCGGGTCAGGACGTCGGGGCGGCCGGGTCTTTGCAATGCACGCAAGGCTTGCAATGCATGGGGGTCGATCGTGATGGATTCAGGGGCAATGGGGGAGGCCGCGACCATGGGATCCGGTGGCACTGGGCCGGCATTTTCGCCTGGCGATGAAGCTGCCGCCTCTTGCGAAACTTGGGTCCACCGCGCCAGCACCTCCAACAGCGCGGCGCGGGCGAACGGCTTGGAAATATAGTCATCCATGCCCGCCTCCAGGCAACGCTCCCTGTCACCGCTGACGGCGTTGGCGGTCAGCGCGATGACAGGGGTGCGGTGGCAGCTTGTCTTTGCTTCTTGCTGACGCAGCGTACGGGTCGCCTCGAAGCCGTCCATCTCAGGCATCTGGCAATCCATCAACACGGCATCGAACCGCCTTTTCGCAAGCTCCGATAGTGCCTGGCGTCCATTTTCAGCAGCCGTAATACGATAACCCGTTCCCTCGAGCATCGCGAATGCGAGTTCCCGATTGACGGCATTGTCCTCAACCAGCAATATGCTGGCCGTGATAGCTTCTTGAAGCGCGGCCGTGGACATCGGGTCGGCGATCACATCTGTCATCGGCGTGCTGTCCGGTGTGTCGGTGCTTATAGCGCCAAGGATGCTGGCATGGAGGTCTGTTCCGCGCACTGGCTTGGTCAGGTAAATATCCACCCCCAATGCACGTGCCCGTTTGACGTCGTCCGCCGCATCGAGCGAACTGAGCATGATTATCTTCAGGGGCGAAAAGAAAGCATCGGCTTTGATGGTGTGAACAAGCTCTATGCCATCCATGACCGGCATCCTCATGTCGATGATGGCCATGTCGAAGAATTTTCCGCCCGCCTTCGTTTTGTGCAAGTGGTCCAGCGCTTCTGCTCCGTTGGAAGCGCTTGCGGCCTCCATTTGCCAGTCTATTGCGTGCTGCACCAGAATGTTGCGATTGGTTGCATTGTCATCGACGATCAGTATGCGCAGTCCAGCGAGCGAGTCACGTATTGGAACAGCGCGCAATGCCTGGTCTGCAACAAGCGGCTCCAGACGCACTGCTACCGAAAAAGTCGAACCTTTTCCTGGGACGCTGTCCAGCTCAACCCCGCCGCCCATCATCTCGGCCAGTTGCCTGACGATGGCAAGCCCGAGCCCTGTGCCGCCGTATTTGCGCGAGGTGGAACTGTCAGCCTGACGGAAGGGATGGAACAAGTTGGAGGCCGCCTCCGGCGCGATACCGATGCCGGTGTCGGACACCGACACCCTCACCAGGTTCGGCGCCTTGAAGCTCACATTAATCGAAATCTCGCCTTGCTCGGTGAATTTATTTGCGTTATTAAGCAAATTGGTAATGATCTGACGCAGCCGGACTGGGTCACCCTTGACATTTTGCGGCACTTCCTTGGCGACATGGCAAATGAACTCCATTCCTTTGCGCTGTGTCCCGTCAACGAAAAGGGCAACGATATCCTCTATCAACTGATGCAGATCAAACACCACCTGCTCCAGAACCAACTTCCCGGCTTCGATCTTGGAAAAATCCAGGATATCGTCGATGATGGTGAGGAGCGACTCGCCGGAGCGGTGTACCGTCTGGACAAATCGTTGTTGTTTGGCGTTGAGTTCGGTGCGCGACAACAGTTCCGTCATACCCAGCACACCGTTCATCGGTGTGCGTATCTCGTGGCTCATCTTGGCCAGGAACTCAGACTTGGCCCGATTGCCCGCCTCCGCTTCCGTTTTTGCCAGTTTAAGCAATGCATCGTGTCGTTCAATCCGCCCCAGCATGCCGTTGAAGCCTTTGATCAATATGCCGAGCTCGTCTTCCCCGTGTTCCGCCACCCGGACCGAAAGATCCTTGCCGTCGCTGATGCCCTCTATGGTGCCGGACAAGCGCGACAACGGCCGGGAAATGGAAGTGCCGATCAGGAGATTGGCGGCGACACAAGCCAGGAGCAGCACCAGCGAGACCGCGAGAATGAGGGAAAAATTTCTCTTCACGGAATCCTGCACGGTCGATACCATGTTCTTCTGTATGGTGCCAATGCGGGCTACCTCCTTTTCGCTGGCAGTCACCTGCCGCAGTTCCGCGAAGCGGACCTCATTGATAATGCTCTCAAGTTCAGCCTCGCTGGCCAGTACATTGCCCTTGGCATTGACAACTTTCTCGGCCGCAACTTGTATTGTCTTCAGGGCTGCAGCCAAATCCGCGATGCTGGAAGAGGAATTTCTCTGCCCGGTCTCCTCCAATTGCCTTTTCATGAAATCAAGATTGACGCCAATCCCGGCATAGATGCGTCCCAAGTCGGCGCCAAGTCTGCCAAGATTCTCGGCCGAATCACTTAGCATCACCAGTCCGACAATGACGCTAAATTTTTTGATATCGATATCTAGGGCATTTCCGGCGGCCTTTATTTTTTCAGCACTGTCCAACACCTTATTGGCCGCCACCAGCATCCTGCGATCCTTGACGAGCTGCATTTCTATCGGGTCTATTACCTCCGAGATTTGGCTATCGACCGAATCAAGGGATTTGCCAATCTTCACCTTCAAAAATAAAAACGGCAGCTCCTCGCGAGGATCAGCGAATGCATTCGCGCGTAGGGCGATCAGGCCACCGTCCTCATTGAGAATGCTGTCAGCAACCTCCGATAGCAGAAATCGCATTCCATTCAATGCTTGCGGGTCGCCTTGTTTCTCGGGTACATTGCCCGCTGCACCGGCGGTCGCCATCATGCGCTCTCTCAACGGAGCAAGCCGATAACGGTTCCTGACCAGTTCGGTCTCGCTGACAACGACCTCCATGTCCTTCATGTACTGGCGAAGGTCAGTTAGTCTTTTCAGGAGATTATTTGAACTAAAACTATTTTGCTGAGCCTGAGCGACTACCTGTGCCGCCTGCGTACTTAATCTCTCGATACGGCTCCTGACGTCGGAGTTGGATTTCTCTATTTCCTCCAGTGCGTTGCTGACATTTGTGGCCTCTAGCTTGTATAGAAAGGTGTTCTGCAAGCGGTGCTCAACGGCGCGACGCATCGATTGGTATGTCTGTTTGAAAGCACTCTGGTCGAACCGATCATTATTCCCGTCAAGTTCTTGAATGCTTTTTTCAATCGCCTCTCCCAAACGGATGTTTGCGGTAATCTCCTTAGATATCTGCTCAACCTCGTCATCGCTTTCCGCCTTGCCGAGCTCAAAGAGATTTTCTGAGATATTTTGCACGGAATGCCGCAGCATGAGCGTGTCCGTAAACAAGGGAACCGATTGATCCGTCAGCTTGTACACCTCCGATTCAACACCTTTCAGGGCGAGCAGGCTGAGCAGAGCGATGGCTCCAGTCCCCATCAGCAATATCGCAGTGCTGACAATCAGCTTCGTCCTGATGTTCATGTCTGCCTCACCTTGACCCTCTTGATCCGGCCCGGAATAGGGGGCCCTATTGTCCGTTATTGCCCATAATGTTCATTTTTTGTTGGCTACCGCCTTGATCTGGGCAATCTGCCCGCCAATAATTTGCGTCAGGAACACAGTCGACGAGGCTTGATGATTTTCTGGACTAAGATTAAGTTGCATGCCGCCTATATCCAGGGCCTTGATCGACTCGAAAGCCTGGATCAGGCTGGCGCGCGTCAACGCAGGACCCGCTTTTTCCATCGCAATCACCAGCGTCTTGGCGGTAATGCACCCCTCTAAATTGACAAAGCCAAGGATCATGCCGGGAGCATGTTTGGCCAGTAGCATTGCGCATTCTTTCGTAATGGCGAGCTTGTCATCCCGTGGAAACGGGACCACTTGCGAGATCACAATTCCGTCTCCATCGGCGCCGACCAGTTGCACCAGGTTATCAGTCCCGACAAAAGACACGGTCGCCAGGCTTGCCTTCAGCTTCTCGATCCTGGCTTCTTTGACGAACGCCGCTAAAGGAGTGTAGGGGCCAGCCATGATCACGACGTCGGGATTGCTTTCCAACATGGCAGCAAGCCCAGACTTGATTGCGGTCGTGCCGCGTCGAAAGGTGCCTTTGGCGATGATTTCCATGCCTCGCTGCTTCAGGGCTCTCTCGGTCCCTGCCAACACCGCCAGGCCGAATCCATCATTCTGATAAACGACTGCAAAACGCTTGGCGCCTTTGTCCTTGATGAAGTGCTCGACCAGCATTTCGGATTCATCGTCGTAACTTGCCCTGATATTGATGACTTCCGGGATGACAGGCCTGCGCAAGGTCATGGCGCCGCTAAACAGGCCGATCAGCGGGGTTTTTGTTTCCCTGACGATGGGAAGCACAGCGTTGGCGGTCGGCGTGCCAACATAGCCGAACAATGAAAAAACCTTTTGCTCCCCTATCAAATTCAGGGTCGCGTCGATTGCCTTATTCGGATCGTACTGGTCATCCAGAACGATTAAATTGATTTTTCGCCCGTGAATTCCGCCGTTGGCGTTGACTTCCTTGAATATTGCCTCGGCGCCGGCAAGCATACCCTGGCCGAGTCCCGATGCTGCGCCCGACTGAGCGTTGACCATACCTAAACGGATTTCTGTATCGGTGATGCCAGGATCGGCGGCTAAAAGCGGGTCGGTAAGCGTTATAGCGACAAAGAATGCGATCCAGATCCGAATGGCCATTGGGTGCTTCTCCTTGTGTTCACTTTCGGCAAAGTGCCAAATACAAGAGATACCACTTCATAAAGCTCGTTGTTTCGCAATATAGGACTAACTTGGAATTGTATTTTTTTGCAAAATAAAGATTTTGGGCAACGACATGGTATTAAAAAAGCTAACTGCAATTCCCTGGGATTTTCTCGCAGATAGGAATTCGCCATTCATTCTATTGCCAAGGCGTAAAAAATTTCCGAGAGAGATGGTCAAAAATTAGTATATAGTAATTTTTTGATATGTAAAGTTTGCAACTTTAAAAGACTTGAAATAACTCAATGAGAGACGGTTAATTCTTGTTGAATTTATGAATTGCCTGGCGGAAATTTGCAAGCGACGGAGGCTTCCTAACTGTGGGGTACACATAATCCCATCGAGAGGGGGCTCCTTCATTTGAGATAGTCGACAAAACGTAGGCAGTCGTCCAGTTACCCAGCCGCGAGATCCTTGTCAATCCGCTGCCAAGCAATCTGGTTTAGTTCGCCATGGTCCGGAGTCGGATTCAGCGAGCAAGAGAGCATCCTTATTGCGATGATCGTAACGGGAATGGCCGCGCCAAACAGACCGATCGCACCGATGAGAATGAGGTCCATGAGGTCAGTCCACTTTCATGGGCAAGAGCACCATATGCTTTCCCGTCAAGTGAAGGCGTTGCTGGATGTCCAGTGGCGTCCGATTGTGCAGCCACGCGGTAAGAAAATTGACTCGTGTGAATACCAGCTTGCTGGCGAAGCACACACTGT
>DATHMC010000347.1:0-2421 GCA_035487495.1 Undibacterium sp. | reverse complement strand
ACAGTGTGTTGCGCGTCGTCCGTTACCCGCACTGCCGCTGCCGCCAGTGAACTGGCCGCGCTGCATGCAAGGATGACGGCGCACGAACGTATCACACCCTGCATCATCCGCGACATCAAATTTCCAGGTTGTCGATCAGGCGGGTTTTGCCCAGCTTGGCTGCTGCCACCACGACCAGCGGCGCTTTTTGCGCCAGGTCGCCGGCAGAGGGCGGCTGCAAATCGGCCTGCTTGCGCACCGAAATATAATCCGGGTTCCACTGGCGGGCGGCCAGTCTTGCCATGGCTTTTTTCTCCAGTTCAAACATGTCCAGATGGCCGGAGCGTACCTCTTGCGCCACTTCATTGAGCGTTTGGTACAGGGCAGGGGCCTCCGCGCGTTCGGCTTCGCTCAGGTAGCCATTGCGCGACGACAGCGCGAGGCCGTCGTCGGCACGCCAGGTTTCGGCGGCAATGATTTCGGTGGGCAGCGCAAACTGCTTGGACATATTGCGCACTATCATCAGTTGTTGATAATCCTTCTTGCCGAACACTGCGACCTTCGGCTGTACGCAGGAAAACAGTTTCAATACCACGGTCGTTACGCCGGTGAAGAAGCCGGGGCGGAATTCGCCTTCCAGGATATTGCCCAGGTCGTCCGGCGGCTGCACGCGATATTCCTGCGGTTCCGGATACAGGTCTTTTTCGGTAGGGGCAAACAGCACATAGACGCCTTCTTTTTCCAGCTTTTCCACGTCGGCCTGGAACGTGCGGGGATACTTGTCAAAGTCCTCATTCGGGCCGAATTGCAGGCGGTTGACGAAGATCGACGCGACCACCGGATCGCCGTGCCTTTTGGCCAGGCGCATCAGCGACAAATGGCCTTCATGCAGATTGCCCATCGTGGGGACAAAGGCGGTACGCAACTGACCGCGCAACTGGTCGCGCAATTCTTCTATGGAGGAGATGATTTTCATGGTTCTGTTTTCAAAAAGATGAAGTTCTTTGTTTGGGATGCCGCCCGCCCGGCGGCATCTCAAGATAGGTGATAGGTGTTCGGTGCACAGCCTAAGCCGGCGAATAAGACAGCCTGACATAGATAGGCGCAAATGCTTCGGCCTGGGTAATTTCTATCAGCGTTTCCTTGGCCAGTTCCAACAATGCCACAAAATTGACCACCAGCACCGGTGCGCCTCTGGACGGATCGAACAGCTCGGAAAATTCGACGAACCTGGCCGATTGCAGGCGGCGCAGAATGCCGGTCATGTGCTCGCGCACCGACAATTCTTCGCGGCTGATCTTGTGATGGGCAACCAGCGTTGCGCGCTTCAATACATCTGCCCACGCTGCCTGCAAATCGACGACTTCGACATGCGGCCAGTGCAGCACGGTATTGGTTTCAATGAAGACCTGCGCATGCAAAAAATCGCGGCCCAATTGCGGCACGGTATTCAGGTCGTAGGCCGCCAGCTTTATCTGCTCATATTCCAGCAGGCGCCTGACCAGCTCGGCGCGCGGATCTGCCGCTTCGTCGCCGGTTTCTGTCTTGTTGACCGGCAGCAGCATGCGCGATTTGATCTCGATCAGCATCGCGGCCATCAGCAGGTACTCGGCGGCCAGCTCCAGATTGTGCTTGCGTATTTGCTCCACATATTCCAGGTACTGCAGCGTGACCTGCGCCATGGGAATATCGAGGATATTGAAATTTTGTTTGCGGATCAGGTAGAGCAAGAGATCCAGCGGGCCTTCGAAGGCCTCCAGGAAAATCTCTAGTGCGTCGGGCGGGATGTACAGGTCGTTCGGCAGCTTGAACAGCGGTTCGCCATACAATTTGGCGAACGCCAGGCCATCGACCACATTGGGCGTGCTATCAGTGGAACCGACCAGAGGCAGTTCCGTTGCCGGCAAGCTTGGTGCAGCGCTCACGCATCAGCCTTTGTTCTGGTATACGTAAGCTTGTTGGTTGATACGGGATTCCTTGGCGCGTTGCTGCGTGTCCAGGTCGACAGGGGTTTTGTCCCATAACAGGGCGCGGCCGTCGCGCTGGCTTTGCTCCAGATTGGGGTTGGCTTGTTTCAAACCCTGGATAAATTGGGTCGCTTCGGACTCGTAACGCTGAAATTGCTTGGAAAATTTCATGGTATCGCTATAAAAACGGTTAAAAACAATAGGTGCAACATTTTACCTTGTTATTGCACGGGAATCGGAGCCCATGCAGGAATAGCTGGCGATTTGATGGGCAAGGCTTGTCTTATTTGTCATTATAAATCTTGTTTCTTGAGCCATTTGTCCACGAGTACCGGCTTGTATTGCTTGAAAAGCTGCACCAGTTTTTCCGGTTCGGCTTCATTGAGCAGCATGGCCAGGTGCTCCGCCTTCAGGAATTGCGACTGTACCGTGTGATTCAGGAAGGCCATCAGGCTGTCGTAGAAGCCGTCCACAT
>DATHMC010000346.1:0-5323 GCA_035487495.1 Undibacterium sp. | reverse complement strand
GCTCACCGCAGGCAAGACGTCGCTGGTGACCGTGACCTTCTCGGAGGCAGTCAGCGGCTTTACCAATGCCGACCTGAGCGTGCCCCACGGCACCCTCAGCGCGGTCAGCTCCAGCGACGGCGGCATCACCTGGACCGCGACCTACACGCCGACGGCGGGTATTACCAGCCCCACCAACCTCATCAGCCTGAACAACAGCGGCGTGGCCGATCTTGCCGGCAATGCCGGCACGGGCATCACGAACTCCGCCAATTTCACCATTGATACCGTGCGCCCTACCGCCACCATTGTCGTGGCCGACAGCGCACTCAAGGTCGGCGATTCATCGCTGGTGACCATCACCTTTTCCGAGGCGGTAGCCGGCTTTAGCAACGCGGACCTGACTGTCGCCAACGGCACGCTCAGCGCGGTCAGCTCCAGCGACGGCGGCATCACCTGGACCACAACCCTGACCCCCAGCAACAACATCACCGACAGCACCAACCTGATCACGCTGGATAACAGCGGCGTGCATAATGCCTCGGGCAATGCGGGCGTCGGCAGCACCGACTCCAACAACTACGCCATCGATACCCAGCGGCCCACAGCCACCATCGCGGTCACACACAGTACTTTGGAAATAGGCGACACCTCGCCGGTCACCATCACCTTCTCGGAGGCAGTGACCGGCTTTGACAATGCCGACCTGCATATCGATAACGGCACCCTGTCAGCAGTGACTTCGAGCGACGGCGGCAAAACCTGGACCGCAACCCTGACCCCGGCTGCCGGCATCGATAGTGTCCACAATCTGATCACCCTGAGCAACGGCGGGGTGATCGACCTTGCGGGAAATACCGGCAGCGGCACGACCAGCTCGAACAACTATGTGCTGAATGGTGTAGATCACACGCCTCCCCCGATCCCGGTGCCTTCGGACAATGACAATGTCCCCGATGCGGTGGAAAACCTGGTTCCCGGCCTCACGCCGTTCGTTGGCAGCCCACCCATGACCGGTGATGGCAACGGCGATGGCATCCTTGACAGCAAGCAGGCAGATGTCGCTTCCTTGCCCTTACTAAACACGCCGACGGCGCAAAGCAACCCGTCCGGCGCGGCACCAGTATATGTCACGCTTGTCGCCGGCTCAGTGGAAGGCAAGATTATCGCCACCAATTTCCACGCCATGCTCAACAATGTGCACCAACTCGACGCCCCACTCAACCTGCCGGCTGAAATCAAGATGCCGCTAGGCCTGATTGCCTTTACGGCCACCGTGCAAAATCCCGGCGCCACGGAAAACTTCAGCTTGTATGTGGACCCTGCCTTGCCCGTAAACGGCTATTGGAAGATAAACGCAGCCGGCACCTGGGTCAACCTGGCCAGCGCCGCCTATGGCGGCAATACCGTGCTTGAAGGCGGTAAGCTGCGCCTGGATTTTCATATCACCGATGGCGGCGAATTCGATGCCGACGGCAAGGCCGACGGCATCATCACCGACCCTGGCGCCGCCGGCTTCATGCCATTGAGCATCGTGGGTTACAAGCCGGAACTGCCTGCGGGCGGGCACTTCTGGTTTTAAAACCGATTCAACCAAACATAAAAACCGACCCTCATGAAAAACAAGACAACCCTACTAAAAGCTGCGACCATCGTCATGTTCAGCGTAGCGCTTATCGCCTGCGGCGGCGGTAACTCCTACGAGGCACCGAATCCCACCCCGCCCGTTACTCCGACGCCTCCGTCGACGCCCACTCCGGTTTTGAGCAATATCCAGGGTTTCTGGAACTCCACGCTCAGCGGCACCAGCAGCGCCAGCGCCGTAATCCTCCCCAATGGCCAGGCATGGGTGGTCTATGAAACCGCCGGCACCGTGACCGCTTTGGCCCAGGCAAATCTGAGCGCGAGCGCCGCTATGTACAGCAGCAGCGGCAAGTACTACAGCTTGCCGGGCGGCAGCGTGCAAGACTACAGCATGGGCGGCAGCCTGCCGGCGGCAGGCGCCGCCAGCGTGTCCAACAACGTCCGCATCGGATCCGGCACGGCTACGGCCATGACCTGGACCTACAACAAGGCGTATGAAACGGTGCTCAGTCAAAACAGTGTGCAAGGGCGCTGGAGCGGCAAGCTGGGGGCGAACAGCGTGCTGTGGGACTTTGATGCCGCAGGCACGCTGGCCGGCACCAGCACTACCGGCTGCACCTACAGCGGCACTTTGATTCTCGATGCCGGCGCAAAGTCGGTGCTGGATGCGGCGATCACGGAGACCTGCGCCGGCACGGCCCAAAGCTTGAGCGGCATTGCAATACTCAGCACCGACAAGACCGGCATGTCACTGGCTTACATCACTGCTGCGGGAGCGCAAGGCGGGGTGGTGCTGCTGGCCAGGTAATGCACAGGGCCCTGTAGCTGCTCACCGAAGTACGGGGGACGCCCAAACCAGGCGTCAACGAGGCGCGGGGTTCGATCGCCTGATTCGAAAAATGCCTCGAACACAAGCGCGACCGCGAAAATTTGAGGCAAACCCGGACGCTACGCCATCGAGGTGCCGGATGTTTGATGCCGAACGCCCACTCAAAATTCCCGTTCATCGCAAAATGCATTCTCTTTGCGCAAGACAGCCGTACAATGGCGCAGTATCAAATTTACATCGCTCAACAATATTTTTTAAAGCATTCAAGGATACCTTCATGCGTCGCTTATTTGTTCTCCCTGCATTCTTCCTGCTGAGCGCCTTTGCCCATGCAGACGAGCAAAGCCGTACCACTCCCGCCTTCAATGCAATCAACAGCAAGGGTCCCATCAGTATCGTGGTTGAGGTTGGCAAGACCCAGTCTGTTGTCGTCAGCGGCAATGATAAATTCATCAGGGAAGTGGTGACCGAAGTGGTCGGCAACGAGTTGCTGATCTCCATTCCCGGTAAAAAATCTTCCACCGCTACCGACGATCCCAGGGTCATCATTACCCTGCCCGCACTCCGCCAGCTAAAGATCGAGGGTGCGGGAGCGACCGCCATTAATAATATAAGCGGGGATCGCATCGATATCAGCTATCAGGGTGCAGGGAGCCTGAAGGCAAATGGGAAAGTAAAATGGCTAAGGCTGAAAGCGCAAGGGGTAGGCGCGGTGGATACCAAGGAACTCCATGCAGAGCACGTTGACGTCGACTTCGAGGGCATCGGCACGGTAAAAGTGTATGCGACCGACCTCCTGAATGCCGTTGTACAAGGCATGGGCTCACTCACTTATTACGGTAACCCGCGTACTTTCAACAAATCCGTGCAAGGCATAGGCAGCGTCAGTGCTGGAAAATAATGCAGGGCCGGAATGAGGTAAGCGCGAATTTTGTTCAACCTGGATAAGAGCGGACACGATGGATGCCATACAAACACAGGGAATCGACTTACCGCGCCTGGGTCTGGGCACCTTCCGCATGCAGGGCGACGCCTGCCGCGCCGCCGTTGAAAGCGCGCTGGATCTCGGCTACCGGCATATCGACACCGCCGCGATGTACGACAATGAAGATGCGGTCGGCGCAGCGATCGCCTCATCTGCGATAGCGCGCGAAGACCTCCACGTCACCACCAAGGTCTGGCACGACAGGCTGGCGCCGGAGGCGATCATAGAATCACTCGAGAGCAGCCTGCACAAGCTGCAGCTGGACTATGTCGATCTGTACCTGGTGCATTGGCCCAGCCGGGACATGAACTTGCGGGCGATATTTGATACCTTGGCCAGACTGAAAGAGCAAGGACGCATACGCGCGATGGGCGTGTCCAATTTTACGGTGGGACTGCTGCGCGCGGCTATCGAAGAGACAGGCGCGCCGATCGCCTGCAACCAGGTCGAGTACCATGTGTTGCTGGACCAGACGCCGCTACGCTCCTACCTGGCGGGCAAGGGCATCCCGCTGGTTGCCTACTGCCCGCTGGCGCAGGGCAAGCTCGCCGACCATCCCGAGCTTGCCGCCATCGCCGCCAGGCATGGCGCGACGCCGGCCCAGATCGCACTGAAGTGGCTGCTGGAGCAGGACGGTGTTGCCGCAATTCCCAAGGCGCAGAAGCCGGAAAGCCAGAAGGCCAACCTGGATGCATTGAAGCTGCAACTGGATGACGAAGACCGGCGCATCATTGCTCGACTGCCGAAGAATATGCGTCTTGCGAATCCTCCGTTCGCTCCGCTCTGGGACTAGTGGACTGTAAGCTCAGGCCTTGCCCAGGGCTTTCATCGCCGAAAACTCTTGCCACAGTTCTTCCAGGCCTGCGGCTTCATGCTCCGTGCATGAAGCCAGATAGCCCCTGACGAAGCTCGCAGCGCTATCCAAGCCTGCTTGCGCATGCAGCAACTGCTTCAGCAAACCCGTCGCGATGGCCGCGTCGTTCAGCCGGCCCAGCGCATCCTGCAAATTTGTCAGCGCCGCTACGTAAGGCTGCACGCGCCTGGACGCATACAGCGAATGAAAAAACTCCGTCGTGTAGCGCAGTTTTTTTGCGGCGATGCGCAATCGGTGCAGTGCCTGCGCCTGTGTTGGAACATTCGCTGGATAGACATGCTTGCCGCGCTTGCGCAGCCGGTTGCGGGCCCGCGCGACCATCTCGTTCGCAAAATCCCCGACGGGCTTGTCCAACGCCTGCAGGTCTGTCTGCTGGCCCAGACCGCTCCAGGCGACGCCGTGCGCGCGCGCGCTCAAGCCGAGCAGCAGTCTGGCGTACCGCGGCGATTGGACGGCAGCGGAGGCCGCCTCATGCTTGCTGCCCGCCTGCATCAGTGCCGCGGACCTGAGCGGGGCGATCTGCAGGTCCGCTTCTGCCACTCCTGCCACGGCGGGCAAGGTGGAATGCGCCAGCACGTCCCAGTCGCGGGCGGCGCCAAGCTGCGCAGACAGCCAATCGATGTCCTGCTGCGTCTGTATCGGAGCGGCAATGAGGTCTTTGTACAAGCTCAAGGCAGAACGCAGGCGACGCAAGCCTACCCGCATCTGATGCAGGCATTCGGGATCGTCGCTGACGGCCACGCCCGCCTCATTACCCTGCATCTGTGTGAGGCAATTGGCGATGATGGCTCGGAAGGCCTGCTCGGTGCTCAGACGTGCGGGCAGTTTCAGTTTGACCGCCTTGACCGCAGCAGGCGGCGACGGCAGCGGCCGATACAGCGCATAGCCGCGCTGGGCCTTGCTGATGTTAGCGATACGCACAGGTATTTTTTTCTGCAATTGCAACGCGAGCTCAAACAGGCGTTCCGGCTGTCCGGACTTGAGTTCCAACTCTATTTCACTGATGGTTTCCTGCCTGCCATTGCTTTGCACAATGCCCTGGTCCAGCGCGAATTCCACTTCGTCGCCCGTG
>DATHMC010000345.1:0-2573 GCA_035487495.1 Undibacterium sp. | reverse complement strand
CAGGGCAGAAATGCAGCAAGAGCTCAATCGCAACATCACCGAGCTGGACCAGTTGATCGATGAAATCCTGCTGACCAGCCGGCTGGATGCGGTGCAAGGCAGCCAGGATAGCCGCGAACTGGTGGACTTGACCGCAATGCTGGCGGAAGAGTGCGCCAGGGTCAATGCCCGGCTTGATGCCGAGCTTGTTGCGGTCAGCGCAGATTCCCGGCTGATCAGGCGCATGCTGCGCAACCTATTGGAGAACGCCAGACGCCACGGGGGCAATGCAGAAATCGAAGTAAATTTGAGCAAGCCATCAAACGCGCTATTGCAACTGGATGTGTGCGACCGCGGCCCCGGCGTGCCGATACAGGAAAGAGAACATATCTTCGAACCCTTCTATCGCTTGCCCGGCGCTCGCGAAAGCGATGGCGGCGTAGGCCTGGGGCTCAGCCTGGTCCGCCAGATCGCTGTCAGGCATGGCGGGAGCGTGCAATGCCTGGAACGGGAGGGCGGGGGCAGTTGCTTCCGGATCAAACTGCCTACCCAGACTTAGTTGTCGCCATAGTAAGCGTTCTTGCCGTCATTGCGGCGCTGAACTATCCGATAGAAGGTGGACGCGACGACCAGAAATAAGGCTGGCACATTGCCTGCTTGAATAATCCCGTCACAAATGGAACAGGTGAGCCAAAAAGCGACAAACATAAAATACTGATTGCATATACAGTATTTTATGTTACAGTACGATCCATGGGCTGAGATACTTGAATTTCAAGCCACACATCTTCTGTACTTATTTCGTTTCTCATTACTGTACTCACTAGTGTATTTCCACAGACAGGGAGATTTACCATGGCACAACTCAATAGCTCTTTCGAGTCAGGATTCAGCTTGCAATGCGCACCGACGTCGTTCCTGATGCGACTTGGCCGCCGCGAGTTATTTGTTTGCCGAGATTTCCGCCAGCGCTATTACCGGGTCAATCCGCTGATCGATTGCGCCACCGGTATCCAGGCGGGACATCTGGAGGTGCTGTTGTTCCGCAAATGGCTGGTCATCTTGTCCAGGGCACGCTAAGCACCTGAAACCGTGCCGGCCGGCATTCCACAGCCTTTTCGATCCTCGCCAATTCAACGCCTCTCCGGCAAACCAGCACTCGCAACTACACCTGTAATGCAACAGGCAATGAGGTCGTGCTGCTGGGTCGCTAGCTGGCCCCGCCCAACGCATATATTCCGGTGCCGGGCCTTGCCAGCTATATATACTGTGGCAATGGCCTGAATCAAATGCAGTTCATCTCTTTTTTTGGAAAACTCAATGAGGATAGGATGAATTTATATTTCGTGGATTTTCCTGCACTAAAAACAAGTCGATTATTATTAAGGCAGCTTGAAAATCACGATGCGGAGCAAATACATAAGCTCCGTTCTGATCCTGCAGTGAATGCATACATTGGCAGAAGCATTTCGACTGGCGTAGAAGAAGCCGCAGGCTTCATCAAAAAAATTACCGCATCAATTGAACACAAGCAAAGCATGTACTGGGCCATAAGCTTGCGAGAGGATGCCCATTTAATCGGGACAATTTGCTATTGGAATTTTGATGTTGAAAACGACACGGTGGAAATAGGGTATGAAATGCTCCCCGAGTTCCAAGGCAGAGGCCTCATGACAGAAGCGATAAAAAGAGTCATTGAATACGGTTTTGAGGAAATGAAAGTCAAGACCATTACAGCCTTTCCATCGGCAGACAATACAGGTTCGGTAGCGCTATTAAAAAATGCCGGATTCAAGGTGACCGACAAGGCTTATGCAAATTCGCACCAAAATGTAAGCGACCAAGTGGCATACGCATTAACGTGCCCGGAGGTGCCGGCGGCGCATGGTGTTTAATATTCCTGGTTCGATATTCGGTCGATGGATCATTAAACTGCGCGCCTGACCTGCCGGTCCGGCTAGCGATGATGGCGCATGCGGCTGCCGCCGGGGTCGCGCAGGGGATCTGGACCATTCTCCATTTTGCGTACTATGCCCGATTGGTCAAAATAGACCGACATAAAAGAATCCCACGCACCGCTCTCCTTGAAGCCATAAGACCAGGCCTCCAGGTCGCTACGCGCATAATGCTCTTTTTCATGCGGCTGGCCGACGATACGCAATACGGCTTCTTTATTGGATTCGCCAACCTTGATCTCGGCGAATTTTTGCAAGGTTAATACCTGCTCGTAAGAAACCAGTTTGCCGTCGGCCCCTATACGGGCCATGTGGGTGGCCTGCGTCATGCGTCCGCGCGAATATTCCAGCAAATGCTGGTCGCCATCCTGATAAACATTCGTAGGCGAGCCTAGTTCGGCGCGCACCTGTGCCTCGGTTTCTCCGGGGTGAATTGTCCCGATACCCCAGCCGACACATGCCGACAGGCTGGCAAGCAAAATTGCCGACAGCAAGGGGGCGGCAGCAGCTTTAAAAAATCGTTCCATCACTTTCTCCTGTCGGGTAATGCCCAATCCCGTTTCATTATCTATCTTTTGTGCTTAGACTGCAGACAAGCGGGATTTATTCCAAAATACCGGGAAAAGGCTCATGCGGCCA
>DATHMC010000344.1:0-6628 GCA_035487495.1 Undibacterium sp. | reverse complement strand
CGTCATGGAGTCATCGGAGGACAAGACGATCCTGGGGGCAGCGGCGATTTCTGCGACGGCAAGCGAGCAGGCGGCATTTATCGCTTTTCGAAAAAGCTTATTGACGCAAGCCGCTCCGGATATCAACGTCAGCCATGGCGTAGATACCTTGATGCTTTGCTCCGATCTGACCGGCCACTCGCAGTTGCTCAGTTTCTGCATATCGGATAATCATGAGGCGCGCGTACACGCTAGCGGAAGGGACTTGCTTTCACGCGCCAGACTGATGTTCGCAGCGGTGGCGCCACTCCGCTTTGGGGACAAATTTTTTGCCTCCATGCCTGGTGTCATGGATGTGGCTGGTCGCTCGCCATTTTGGGATGCATTGGGGAGAAATTTCTTCCAGATGGATTTTTTAGAGGCTGAGTGCGCAATCCAGGGCGCGCGCAACCGCTCGGAAATTGTCGAGCTGATGCCGCACTATCCTATCTATGTGCCTCTGCTGCCGGAGGATGCCCGGGCTGTCATTGGCCGCATTTATGGCGGCGCTGCGTTGCCGTTCCAGATTCTTTGCAAGGAAGGTTTTTCCGCAGATGAGTATGTCGATATTTTCGACGGCGGACCGGTGCTTCGGGCCCATAAGCAAGGGCTGCGTTCCTTCTCCGCGTCGGTAAGGCTGCGGGCCTTTGCCAGTGCTGGGGACAGCGCGGACAGACACCAATTTTCCTGTTTGATCAGCAATACAAATGAAATGAATTTTCGCGCAGTAATCGCTACATGCGCATGGAACGAGGATACGGACAGACTGGATCTGTCGCCGGAAACGATGCAAGGGTTGAATGTGGCATCGGGCGATACTGTCTTATGTGTGAGATTGTGAGATATGCATGATAGTAGTAAGAGCGGTAAACGAACGCGATCTGGACGACGTATTTGCGCTGGCGATGCAGGTCGGCCCTGGAATGACCACACTCAAGGCAGATCGCCGCGCACTTGGCGAGCGGCTGGAGATAGCCTGCGCATCGTTTTCTGAGCAAAATTCGCTAGCTGAACGGGACTACCTGTTCGTGATGGAAGATGTGTCGGCGAAGCGTCTGGTCGGAATCTGCGCGATTAAGGGGGCAGTTGGCCTGGATGAGCCTTTTTATAGCTATCGCATTGGCACCCTGGTGCATTCAAGCACGAAACTAAAAGTGTTCTCGCGCTTGGATACGCTTTATCTGTCGCATGACCTGACGGGATGCGCCGAATTATGCTCCCTGTATTTGCACCCTGAATACCGTAGCGGAGGAAACGGGAAATTACTGTCCAAATCCCGCTTTCTTTTCATTGCGCAATTCCCGCACCTGTTTTCGGAAAAGGTCTTTGCCGAAATGAGGGGGTTTCAGCATGCGGACGGCAGCTCGCCTTTTTGGGATAGCCTGGGAAGACATTTTTTTAAAATGGATTTTCACTTGGCTGACGATTTATGCAGCGCGGGGAAAAAGGCGTTTATTGCGGAGTTAATGCCGAGACATCCGCTGTACGCATCTTATTTATCCAGGGAAGCGCAAGATGCGATAGGAAAAACGCATGTGGATACTGCGCCGGCGCGGCGGCTTCTTGAGCAAGAGGGTATGTACTATGAAGGATATGTTGATATTTTCGACGGCGGGCCTGTGCTGCAGGCGCGCGTCAGCGAGCTTCGGGCTCTGCGCGAAAGTGCGCTGGCGATCGTGGAGCCGGCGCAGTCCGCCGATGCAGACAGCGACACGGTATTGATTTCGAATACCTCCATGAGCGATTTTCGAGTGGCTGCCGCGCCTGCGCAGCCGAAACTGGATCGCATTGCATTGTCAACGGAACTTCAGGATATGTTAGCTCGCGAGACCGGTGACCCTGTACGCACAATGTTAATGAACGTAAAGAAAGGTGTTTATGCATAGCCACTATATTAATGGCCGCTGGAGCGAGGGCGACGGTTTGCCGCTACACGCGTACGACCCGGCATCGGGCCGGCAGATCTGGAAAGGAAAATCCGGTTCGGTGAAAGATGTCCACGATGCTTGTGCCGCCGCTCGGGCGAATTTTCGCCTCTGGGCAGCGACGTCGTTGGATGAGCGTATCGCGATTTGTCGGCGATTTGGCGACCTGCTGAAAGATGCGCTTGACGCGCTGGCCGGCATTATTTCGCAGGAGGTCGGCAAGCCGCTCTGGGAGGCCAGGACCGAAGTGACCACCATGATCAATAAAATCGATATTTCCGTGCAGTCGTATCAGTCTCGTACTGGAGAGGCAAGCTCCAAAGTCGCAGACGGCGTTGCGGTACTCAGGCATCGCCCGCATGGGGTTTTGGGCGTATTCGGCCCCTACAACTTTCCCGGTCATTTACCGAACGGACACATTGTTCCAGCGCTGATTGCCGGGAATACCATTGTATTCAAGCCGAGCGAATACGCTCCGCAAACGGCATTGAAGGTAGCTGAACTCTGGGAAAGGGCGGGATTGCCCGCGGGCGTCCTGAACCTCGTCAATGGCGATCGGGAGACCGGCATCGCCCTCGCGCAGCATCCTGAGCTTGACGGCATATTGTTCACAGGGAGCCACAAGGTTGGCGCCAATTTGCATCGTCAGTTCGCGGGGCAGCCGAACAAGATGCTTGCGCTTGAAATGGGCGGCAATAACGCTCTGGTGGTATGGAATGTGCAGAATATGGATGCCGCGGTGCATCACGCGATTTTTTCAGCATTCATCAGCGCCGGTCAGCGCTGTACCTGCGCTCGCCGTTTAATCATTGAAGATTCGCCAAGCGGGCAGATGTTTCTGGATCGCTTGCTTGAGGTGACCGGCAAGCTTGTTATCGGCACTTCGTCTCAATCACCGGCTCCCTTCATGGGGCCGGTGATTTCTGCGGCGGTTGCCCGTACTCTTTTGCAAGCGCAAAACGACATGATTGCGAAGGGGGGCAAGCCCTTATTGACAATGCGGCATTTGGTCGAAAACAGCGGCTTTGTTTCGCCGGGCATCGTGGACATTACACACGCCAAGGATATTCCGGACGAAGAGTGGTTTGGCCCCTTGCTGCAAGTCATCCGCGTCGCAAATTTCGATACGGCGATCGAAGTCGCCAACGCAACAGAATATGGATTAGCGGCAGGTCTGTTAAGCGACGACGAGGCATTATGGAACGAATTCCTGATCAATGTCAGGGCGGGGGTGGTCAACTGGAATCGACCAACTACAGGCGCTGCCAGCAGCGCGCCATTTGGCGGCATAGGCAAATCAGGCAATCATAGGCCCAGCGCATATTATGCCGCAGACTATTGCGCGTATCCCGTAGCGTCTATTGAAACCCCATCGCTCGAACTGCCGGCGCAACTGCCGGCTGGAATGACGTTTTAGATCGATCAAAAATAAGTCTTTCTGTTCTCACCGGGCTCTGTTTCGCTGCCAAGCGCAGAGCCCGACTGCCCATTTCCCGCTGCTTTAGACAAGGTTGCCGCGGTCGCCGGCTCACCGAGTTTTTCTCCTCCCTCGCGGTACCTCACGCGTTAATTCTGGTCTGCCGCATTTTGGCCGCGCCTGTACCGGCTGCACTTACTGTCTGGGAAATTCTTTGTTTGTACGTACCGTGGTTATGCGCCAGGAACCAGCCTCCGTTCAGCCAGAACGCATTAACTTCGGAGGGCTGTTTGTTGGGCGTGTACAGCAGAAAAAAGAAAATTGGACTTCAATGCAGAATTTTCATTGCAAGTTAGATTTAAATGGAATATATTGTTTTTTATATTTAATAAATACAAAAAACTTATAGAGAGTATCGTGATCCAGACTTCTTGGAAAAATAGATTCTGATAATGAATTTTTGTATTCATTGCACCTGATTGTGCTTGCTTATTATTGATCTTATTTTTAATTAAATACAATAAAAATACTTTACAAAATGAAATTTTATAGTTGTTTATGTGGGAAATAGTGCTGCGGAATATAAATCAAGGATGGGTGTGATTTAACGGCGACATCGTTCGGTATTCAGTTTTGGCAGCATATTTATAAAAAGTAAATTTCCCAAAATCCAAAGGAGAGTGACGTGAAGTTGAAGAGGAATTATGTGGTCAGGATTTTTCCGGTCCTGTTTGGGATTGCCGGTGCAGGCATACCGTTTGAATACGCTATGGCCGATGGCGACGGCAAGGCAAACGAGGCAGAATCGATGCTGATGACAAAGAACGTGGTATCCCGGGATTCGATCGAACAATCGGATCCGCAGGATGGTTTCGAAGCCCTTAAGAACGTTGCAGGCGTGACGAATTCGAATTCCAGGGGAACCATTTCCGATAACATCAACATTCGCGGCATCCCGCTCAGCTTCAGTACAAGCTATCGCATCAACGGGGGATTGCCCATTAATAATGTTCTCGGTTTTCCGATAGAAAATAAAGAGCGGATAGAGGCGCTGAAAGGCGCGAATGCGCTCATGTTCGGCATAGCGAGCCCTGCCGGCATCGTGAATCTGGTTACAAAAAGGGCGACGGATGTCGACGTTTCCACGCTGACTTTGTCCGGAAATGCATTTGGCCAATATATGACCAGTGCAGATATAGGCCGAAAATTCGGCGAAGACAAACAATTTGGGATTCGTGTCAACGGCGCTTTGGGCCATTTGGAAACTGGAGTCGATGGCGGCAGCGGCAGGCGTGAGTTTCTCAGCGTGGCTGCCGATTGGAAGGCGAACGACAGTCTGACATTCAAGCTTGATGCGGAGCAGCTCAATAGGAAGGTGGTCGAGCAAAGTACGATTTTCCAGTTAAAGCCCGTCAACGGAATCGTTCCGCTTCCGCGTATCCCTGATCCGACTAAACTGCTGTCCGGACCGTGGGCAATATACGATGCCAAGATGGACAATATTCTGGCGAATGTCGAATACAAAATTGCGAAGGACTGGAAAGTCACTGCCGAAGCAGGGCGGGGTGATTCTGAGCGGGTTGCCCGGGATATTACCCGCATTTCCAACTACGACCTGGTGACAGGCGTGGGCACCGAAGCGATTACCCTGGTCAGGAATCAGGATTTCTTGAATAAGTACGGCAAGCTCGAAGTCAATGGAAAATTAATTACCGGGCCGCTCCGGCATGAACTGACCTTCGGCATCATGTCCAGCGAGCGCGATGCCAACGGGCCAAGTTCAACCGGAGTCAATGTCGTTCAAAACATTTACAACCCGATCAGCCTGGCGGCACCGCGTTCGCCGGCACCCTTAACCTACTTGCCGCAACAGAGTAAAGATGTCGGCATATATGCCTACGACACTATCAGCGTTGGGCGCAACTGGCAGTTCCTGGGCGGGGTTCGCGAGACCAACTACAAGGCGGACAACGCAGTGGCAGGTCGGCCGAACTCTGTTACTGAAACACATTCTTCCTCCCCCGCCGTCGGCATAGTGTACAACTTCAGCCGCAACACGGCCGTGTACGCAAGCTTCATGAAGGGGCTGGAGGAAACCGGCGTGGCGCCGGTTGGCACGGTCAACCAGTTCCAGATACTGGCTCCCGCGGAAGCAACGCAGACAGAGCTTGGCATCCGATCGGTTTTTGACGGAGTGACGTTGAATGCCGCCATTTTTGACATCAAACGCGCGAACACCGTGACGGACCGCAGCACTAATATTTTCCTGATTGACGGCACTACAAAATTCCAGGGACTGGAAGCGAATGCCAACTACGACATTACTCCCCAATGGTCGGTCAGTGCGGGGGGGCAAGCCATGCACGCGGTGCAAAATTCTCTAATCGATAAAACCATCAATGGATTGGCACCGGAAAATACGCCTAAGCTGACGGGGAATGTATCGGTAACTCATCGCTCGAAAATCATCAATGGATTGACGCTGACAGCCGGGACGTTGTATACCGGGCCGCGCTGGGTCAATCCGCAAAACCAGGGGCATATCCCAGGAGTAGCGTTGTTCACGATAGGAGCCGGTTATCTCACAAAAATCGGCGGCCATCGCACCACGTTCGGGGTCAATATTGATAATGTGACCGACAAACGCTATTGGAGTTCTGCGAGTAACGGAGCCCTCGGCGTCGGTATGGTACGCAGCATCAAGCTGAACTCGAAAATCGATTTCTAGTTACGGATCGGACGGGATGTAAGAGGGGGGGGCGGCTGACGATTGCCGGCGTGCTCCTCTCGGCAGGAATAGTGAAAATTGCATTGCCTTAGAAACGTTTTTGATAATTTTGAATAGAAATGAAAATGTTGCCGAAGTTTGATAAACAGCAGGTGCCCGTTCACTACGACCGCAGAACCATCATGCTTCACTGGCTGACCGCCGCCCTGGTGATCCTTGTATGGCTCTGCGGTCATTTCATTGATGCTTTTCCCAAAGGCCTGCCGCGATGGAATATGCGGGGCGTGCATATGCTGATAGGGATAATTTTGGGTGCGGTTGTTTTTTACCGTCTCTGGTGGCGGATATCGTCGGCCGATCGCTTGCCGGCGTTGGGGAATACATGGGTCCAATTGTCGTCGAGGGCAATGCACATCGGGCTATATGCGTTATTGATCGCCGAGGTATTACTGGGTTTATTTAATGCATGGGTACGTGGCGAGCATGTCTTCAATCTGTTCGTGCTCCCGGCGTTTGATCCGGGTAACAAGAGCCTTCGCG
>DATHMC010000343.1:0-3818 GCA_035487495.1 Undibacterium sp. | reverse complement strand
AAAATTGGCTGCAAGGTCTTTTGAACCACTGCGGAGCGCAGCAGCTTGGCCCAGGGCTTATGGCCATCCACCAATTCTTGCAGCGCAGCGAAATCCGGCGATGATCCGTCCAGCCGGCCCTCCCATTCATGCCGCCGATGCAGGCCGCCTGCGGCACCGCCTCCGCCTTTCAATGTCTGCCTCCATTCATTGCCGGCATGCCTGACCCTGAGGCCGGCTTTGCTGCGCCAGATCAGCAGATCGGGCGTATCGAAGTAGGCATCCGACATTTGCCGCTCGCAAGGGCTTTCCGTCGCATATTTTTTCAGCAGCGGATGCTTGCGCACTGCGTTGGCATGCCGCGGATGGATCAGCAGTTTAAGTTCGGTCTCCATACATCTGTTTCCAGTATGACGGTATGCGCAATACGGGGCGCAGATATCTGCTGCCGCCTGCCGCCATTTACAAGCTTACTCGTTCAGCGAGAAAAGCGCATGCAGGATATGCGGCCGACACCCGCGCACTCCGCAAAAACGGAAACTGCGGTTGTCTGCGGAATGAGGGAAGCAAGAAGCAGCAACACTAGCGCATCGCCGGCAAGGACTTGGATATTGTGTGTAAATACAGGGAGGAGCCCTGTTCGACGGCACCGACGCAAATAGTACCGGCCCTGGCGGGCACTGAGCGCCACGCCTTTCTGGATACTACGGTCAGTGCGAGAAACTATCCGGCGCCAAGGCCGTAAACTCAAACGCCTTGCGCCGATTTCTTTGCCTGCGCATTCGCCAGGCTGGCATCGCGAGCGTCTTCTGCTCTCCTGCGGGAATCGGTACGCTTGCGCATTACGATGGCATACTGCTGGGCGCTCATCGGCGGCGTTGTCATCAACTGCTTCAGTAGTGCACTATTTTCTTCTATATATTTCATACTTTTCCTTTCAATGTAAGGCGAAGCCGGCAAAACATAAAGCACGATCATAGACAAGAACATAATACTGCCAACTCAACTATCCCATAGTATTACCTGAATCCGCAATAGGCGTATTCATTTCTTTTTTTCTGTCATGCAACGGTAGCAAAAACCAAATAATCGATAGCCAGCGGCTATGCAACTTATCGGTGCAATAAACGTCTATAGCTACAAACCCCGTCAAACAACTACAGGTAACGCACATGCAGGCACCAACTACCTATGGCTCTTGCAGCTTTTCGCTATCGCTGGGCGGCCTGCTGCTGAATGAAACCCGCTATGCGCCGCTTACCCATTTGCCCTTGCATCAGCATGATGCCCCATATCTGTGCATAGTCCTGGGCGGCAGTTACCGGGAGACCACGACGTCGCGGGCGACGGAGGCCAGCGCGGGAGCGCTTCTTGGCCACCCTGCCGGCGACCGACATGAAAATCAATTCTCGGCACAAGGCGGCCGTTGCCTGAACCTGACCCCGGCCGGCGCCTGGCAAGACAATACCCTATGGGCGGATTGGCTGCATGAATACACGCATAGCAAACTCAGTCTCCAAGCCGACACCTTCATGCGCTTGCAAAGAGAAATCAGACAGGCCGACAGCATGCAGCCGCTGGCGGTTGCGGCTGCGCTGTTCGACCTGCTGGCATCCGCGCAACGGCAAACCCTGGCGCAGGCGACCGCACCTTCCTGGCTGAAGCGTGTACTGGACAAGCTGGAAGCAAGCCTGTCGCACACGCATAGCCTGCTTGAACTGGCCAGTGACGCAGGCGTGCATCCTGCACACCTGGCGCGCGCCTTCCGACGCTGGCGGGGTGAGAGCATAGGCTGTTTTGTCAGGCGCCGACGCCTGGAAAATGCCCTGCACCAGCTGGCGCGCGGTTCGGAGCCATTGTCCGCACTGGCTTTGTCAGCGGGATTTTCCGATCAGGCGCACTTGTCCCGCGCGGTCAAACAGGCCACCGGACAAACACCGGGAGCTTATCGCACGAACATGCAAAGCCGCTTCAAAAATGCATGCCCCGTTCAAGACGGGCTGATTTCTGCCGAATAAACTCGGATCTCCTTTTGCCCGGGTATCCACCATGAAAAAGCCTCCGATTACCTGCCGTCCCGTATCCATCGCCCTGTTGTCCGCGCTTTGCTTGCTGAGCGCATGCAGCCACCAGCCCGTTGCGCCATCGACGCCCTCCTCTGCAGCGATGACGCCTGCGCAAACAGATGTACTGGGCCCGTTCCGCCTGCCGCTATTGCAAGGAGACATGCAGACCGCCCTTCAGGCCCTGGAGCAGATCCCTGTGGCCAGCCTGTCCGGAAAGGATCGTGCCGTCAGTCCCTGCGTACCGCAGCGTTTTGCATCGGCCGACAGTGTGGACCTGCCGGCTGGGCTGAGCGGCCCCGCAGCGGATATCCTGGCCATCTACCAGCGCTACTGGAAATCCATCATGCTGAAGCAGGCGAATTTCAAGGACGGTGAGGCGGCCTTGCTCAAGGCTTTGAATGCCAGGCTGTCAATGAGCGACAGTGCAAGCTGGGACAGGTCCAGCTTGGAGGCGACCACCGCAGAGGTCAAGCGCTATCTGGAAGCCCAGGGCGTACATACGTTGACCGGGCTTACCAGGCCGTTTTATGAACTGATGCTGTGGACTAAGGAGTCGGCAGAGAGTTTTGCCGTCAGGCTGCCGGAACAGGAAGTCACGGTCACCGTCATATTTATGGATGAGTTTGCCTCCAAAGGCTGGCTCAGTTACGCCAGTTGCGACCGTTACAGCACGGGCGGCTGGGCCGAAAGCGATAAATTGTTCGCAGTCGGCGACAGCTATGACCGCAGCAGCGAAAAATTCCTCGTCAGCTACCTGGGCCACGAGGGCCAGCATTTTGCCGACTACAAAAATTTCCCGAAACTGGAGCAGGCCGAGCTGGAATACCGCGCCAAGCTGACTGAAATAGCCCTATCCCGTAACGGCACGCGCGCTCTGCTGTTGCAGTTCGCCCGCACGGCCCAAGCGGAACGCGCCGCACCGCATCCCCACGCGGAATACTGGCTGGCGCTTTATCTCAGCGAGCAACTGCTGGGCAGCAAGCAGATTGAAACCAGCGAACAGGCCTGGGCGAACGTGGGCGACGAGGCTATCCGCGCCACCGCCCGCAGCTTGTTGTTGCAGAGCAGCGCGCAAGCCAGGGCAGCAGGCGCCGCCACGGTAAGCAGGCTGCTGCCCGACTGAAGCCTGGTTCGTCCGAAGATGTTTGCCGCCATGTCAAAATGCCGTTCTTTTCCAGGCATCCAGTTGCTGCACCCGGTCAAACCAGGCCTGGATATGGGCATACTGCTGCAGCGGCAACCTGGCCTGCTCCATATACATTAATGGGGTAGCGACGGCGAAGTCTGCGATGGTGACGCCGGGGCCGCATATCCAGTCGCGTCCCCGCAGATGTTCGTCCAGCACTTGCGCAAATTGCTCTATCTGGATTTGGCCGCGCTCCAGCTCGCGCGCATCGGGCGTGCCTACGCCGTACATTGCCTTCATCATGTTTTCCCACACCAGGATGCCCAGCGCCGGGCCAAAGTGCTGCGATGCCCACAACAACCAGCGGTTAATGTCTGCGCGGACGCGGACATCGGCGGGATAAATCGTCTGCTTGGGCGTCTTGTCGGCCAGGTATTGCATGATCGCGCAGGATTCCCACAGGATAAACTCGCCGTCCTGCAACACCGGCACCTTGCTATTGGCGTTCAGCTCGGTCAATTGCCGGCGTTGCTGCAGGTTGGTCAGGTCCACTGTTACCAGCTCTACCGGCAAATCCAGGTGGATCGCCGTCATGACGGCCCGGCGGGCGCTGGCGGAATAGGGGTGGTGATACAGATGCATGATAG
>DATHMC010000342.1:0-3150 GCA_035487495.1 Undibacterium sp. | reverse complement strand
ATAGCGACAGTTCGACACCGCTATATCTGCAATTGGCAAACAAGCTTGCCAACGGCATTCATAGCGGGATATGGCAGCCGGACGAGGCCCTGCCTTCCGAGCGTACCCTGTCCGATGCGCTGGAAATCTCGCGCGTCACTGCGCGCAAGGCGATAGACATGCTGTGCGAACGCGGCTTGCTGACCCGCAAGCACGGTTCCGGCACCTATATCACCCCCAAGCTCGAGCAGCCGCTGTCGCGCCTGACCAACTTCAGCGAAGAGTTGCGCCAGCGCGGCTTCGTGCCCGGCTCGCAATGGCTGTCGCGCGAAACCGGCGTGGCTGCACCAGAAGAAATCCTGTCTCTCGGCCTGTCGCCGAATACCGTCGTTTCCCGCCTGAAGCGTTTGCGTACTGCCGACAATGTGGTCATGGCGATAGAGAGCACGACGATACCGGCGCTCTATTTACCCAACCCCAAGGCGGTCACCGACAGCCTGTACGGCTACCTGGAGTCGCACAATGTCACGCCTACGCGCGCCTTGCAGCATATCCGCGCAGTGAATGCAACGGCAGAGCAGGCGAAGCTGGCAGGTATCAAGCAGGGAGCGGCGATGCTTTACATCACGCGGGTCGGCTATTTGCCGACCGGCGCCGCCATCGAGCTGACGCATTCGTATTGCCGCAGCGATTACTATGATTTTGTTGCGGAGTTGTTTAGATGAGCGATGCACAGCAATTGCAGGGCAATGTATTAACGCCGCAAGGCTGGATAGCGGGGGCGGTGGATTTTTCCGAGCGTATCTCGGCTATTCGCGGCGCCGTTGCGGACCCCAGCCAAAACGGCCAGCAATATATCCTGCCCGGTTTTGTCGACCTGCACGTCCACGGCGCCGGCGGCAAGGATACGATGGAGGCGGGCGATGCGGTGCAGGTGATTGCGCGCATGCACGCTCAGCATGGCACCACCTGCATGCTGGCCACGACGATGACAGCGCCGATCGCCGACCTGGAACTGGCCCTGCAGGCCATCAGCACTTCATGCAAGGTGCGCAGCAAAGGCACTGCACGGGTGCTGGGCGTGCATTTGGAGGGGCCGTACATCAACCCCGGCAAGCTGGGCGCGCAGCCCGACTTTGCAACGCTGGCGACGCTGGAGCAAGTACAGCACCTGCATGCGATTGCGCCGATCAAACTGATTACCGTGGCCCCGGAAATGCAGGGTCACCTGGAGCTGGTGCGCCAGTTGACTGCGATGGGCATGCAAGTGCAGATCGGCCATACGCTTGGCACCTATGAAGAAGGCGTGGCGGCGCTGGAAAACGGCGCCACCGGTTTCACGCATTTGTACAATGCGATGTCGCGCCTGGACCACAGGGCGCCGGGCATGGTTGGGGCGGCGCTGGCGCACGCAAAGTTTTCCGAGATCATTCCCGACCTGCTGCATGTGCATCCGGGCGCCATCAGGGCCGCGATGCGCGCCATCCCGCACCTGTATTGCGTGACCGATTCTACTGCCGCCTCTGGCATGCCGGACGGCCAGTACATGCTGGGACGCCAGGTCGTGCACAAATGCCTGGGCGGCGTGCGACTGGAAGACGGCACGCTGGCGGGCAGCACGCTGACGATGGATCAGGCGCTGCGCAACCTGGTCGGCATCGGCCTGGACCTGGCAGACGCCTCCAGGCGCGTTTCCACCTATGCCGCCGACTACCTCGGCTTGTCTGAACGCGGTCGCCTGCAGATCAACAGCTACGCCGATATCGTCGTGCTGGACCGTGAACTTAACCTGACAGCAGTCTATGTAGAAGGAGAAAAGATTGACCTCGCAAATGCTTAAAGAAGCTTGCTCTTCCGCCGAGTTTGTAGCACGGCAGTTAACTCAGGAACGCGAGCGCTATGCCGAGCTAGGTCGCACCCTCAGGGATCATCCGCCGGCCTCGGTATTGACCGTGGCGCGCGGCAGCTCGGACCATGCGGCGAACTATGTCGCCTATCTGATCATGGCCAGGCTAGGGCGCATCGTCGCGTCGCTGCCGATGTCGCTGGTGACCTTGAACAAATCGCCGCTGCAGGCGCAGAACGCGCTGGCGATTGCCATTTCCCAATCCGGCCAGAGCCCGGACGTGATAGAGCCTATCCGCTATTTCCGCCAGGGTGGCGCCGCCACCGTGGCGCTCGTGAATGACGCCGCTTCGCCGTTGGCGCAAAGCGCAGAATGGACCCTGCCGCTGCACGCCGGCCCTGAATTGAGCGTGGCCGCCACCAAGAGCTTTATTACCTCGCTGGTGGCTGGTGCAAGATTGGCCGGCAACTGGCAGAACGATGCGGATTTCCTGAGTGCGATAGAGATGTTGCCGGAAGCGCTGGAGGCGGCGACCCGCAGCGACTGGTCCAATGCGCTGGAGGTATTGACGCCGGCCTCCAGGATCATGGTAGTCGGGCGCGGCATCAGTTTCCCGGTCGCGCTGGAGTCGGCGCTGAAATTCAAGGAAACCTCGGTGATCCAGGCAGAAGCTTTCAGCGGTGCGGAAATCAAGCACGGCCCGATGGCGCTGATCGACGACGGTTACCCATTGCTGATTTTTGCAACCCGCGGCCCGGCGCAGGCTGGGCTGATCAAGCTGGCGGAAGAAATGCGCGGGCGCGGCGCCAATGTGTTGCTGGCGGCGCCGGTCGACGTCAAGGAGCGCAACCTGACCCTGCCGACCGCGGCGACGCCGGATCTCGATCCTATCGTGGCGATCCAGGCATTTTACGTGATGGCGGCCAACCTGGCGATCGCGCGCGGGCTGGACCCGGACAAGCCGCGTCATCTGAGCAAGGTGACCAAGACCAGTTGATCCGGCTTGCGCATGCTGTGCGCAATATGGTGCGCGGCGGGCAAAAAACTGGGCAAACAGGATACGCGTTGCGCGTTTTTTTAGTCAGTAAAGAATAGATACTCCCATCAGTATATTTTTGGGTGTCAATAATTGCATAGATATTTGTTGATAATCGGGAAATAATCGGGGGAGTATCATTCTTGACCGAACCGGTAATTTTCGTGGATAGGGAAGTGCGGCAAATGACACTGACAAGACTGATATCGGCGGCCTGCCTGAGCACAGCCTTTGCTGTGCTTGGGCTAATGCCGGTCAGCGTCGATGCGGCCCAGGCGGCCCAGAAAAT
>DATHMC010000341.1:0-7088 GCA_035487495.1 Undibacterium sp. | reverse complement strand
CGCCAAGACCCGCCATTGCAGCACTGGACACCAGGAAAATGCCGACGGCGTTGCCGACCGAACTGAGCAGCGCCTTCTTCGCGCCAAAGGCAACTGAATTGGATATCGCCAGCAGGATGGCCGGCCCCGGGCTGAACGTGGTTACCAGCGATGCTGCAAGAAATATCAGCCAGATCGATAAGCTCATTGCTTTCCTCTTAAAAAAAAATTAAACAGATTCGGTCAAACCCAATTGATCCAGCAAGTCCTGGACCAGTTCCAGCCGCACCAGCGGATTGTCCAGCGCCAGCAAATGCTGCTTTTCAGTCAGCGCAATCGGCAGCAGTTCACACCAGCGGTTGGCAACCCAGCCGCAATCGTTCAGCCTGTATGGCGGGCGCATCGGCAATTCGCCGCCCTCCCCCACCTTTTTTTGCAGCGCTGTAATCAGGCTTTGCAGCATGTCGGCCGTGATCTGCAATTCTTGCGGGATGGGGATGCTGTGGTCGTCCTCCAGGGACTCGACTTCGGCAACCCACAGGCCGTGCTTCAACTGTTCGCTGGAGAGGATTCTGAAACGCTCGCCGCCGATGCAGTTGATACGGATCAGGCCGGGCTGCGGCTTGCCCCATTCGTCGATTTTGGCGACAGTGCCCACCGGCGCCAGCACTTCCTTGCCGTCCAGTTTGCGTACTTCGCTGCCCTCAGCCAGGGATACGATGCCGAACTCGCTCTGGCTGGCGATGCATTTGCCTATCATATCGAGATAGCGCACTTCAAAAACTTGCAAGGGGAGCAATCCGTCCGGGAACAGTACGGTTCTGAGGGGGAAAAGCGGAATGGAGCGGGAACTCATGCCACATATTGACACGAAGCGGCATTTTTTGCAGCGCTGCCGCCAAAAAAGGCGCCCTGTCCGGCGCCGCTAGAATCGGTCAGGCTCCGCTCTTTGCAATGGCTCTCTGGTACGCAGGCCGTGCTTCTATCGTCTCGACGAAGCGCGCCAGGTTCGGAAAGCGTTCGCGTCCGCCGCGCAGGGCGACTTGGGCGACAAAAGAGAGTTGCACATCGGCGCCTGTAAGCGCGTTGCCGACGAAGTAATCGCGCTGCGCCAACTCCTTATCCAGAAAGCCCAGGTGGTTCTGCAACTCGCTGTCAATACGCGGATGCAAGGGAGCGCCGGCCTCACCCAGGCGGCCGACATACAGTTTCAGCATCAGCGGCAACATGGCGGAACCTTCCGCGTAGTGCAGGAATTGCATATAGCGGTTGTAATCGGGCGTATCCGCGGCCGGCGCAAAACGCCCGTCGCCGTAACGGCGCACCAGGTATTCGATGATGGCGCCGGACTCGAAAAATACCTCGCCGTTGTCACGCAGCACCGGCGCCTTGCCCAGCGGGTGGATCAGTTGCAGCTCGGGCGGGGCCAGGCGCGTCGTGGCGTCGCGCTGATAGCTGATCACCTGATATGGCTCGCCCAACTCCTCCAGCATCCAGGTAATGCGGCGGGACCGCGATTCATTCAGGTGGTGTACTTCTATCATTGCTGCTCCTCGTTTCGTTTTTGATCTTACCCAGTCTAATATGGCTTTGGCTTATTCCATCATTTTTCTTTTTAAGATAAATAGGTCCATTATCGCCCTATATATAAATTACGCTATGTTTTGCCGCCGGACTCGAGAGGGGTGCACAAGGCCGACGAGGAAGCGGCACATCCAAAAATAGCAAACAGACAGCAATTAAAAAGGGGCTTCGCCATGGAAAACTCGGCAATGACAAAGACGGTACCTGCAACATCGGCTGGTTTAAATGATTTTGATTTTTTTCACGGGCATTGGCGCATTGCCAACCGCCGCCTGATCGCCCGCCTGCAGGACTGCACCGAATGGGAAGAGTTCGAGGCCGCCGGCCATGCCCGTCCGCTACCGGCAGGCATAGGCAATTACGACGATTTTGTTGCAAGCGCCTGGCGGCCGGATTTTGTCGGCATGTCTTTACGGATATTCAATCCGCAAACTGAATTATGGAGCATCTACTGGCTGGAAAATAAAACCGGCGGATTGAACGCTGCGGGAATGCTGCTGCCTCCAGTGGTCGGCAGGTTCACCGACGGCGTCGGCGTCTTCGAAGGCGACGATATGCTGGATGGCAGAACAATCCGGGTGCGCTACACCTGGTCCGATATCACTCCCATCTCGGCTCGCTGGGAACAGGCGATGTCCGCAGACGGCGGCCTGCACTGGGAAACCAATTGGGTGATGCTGCATACCCGGGAGCAAACCCGCACGGAAGCGGCAGCATGAAACCCACCGCCTTCAGCATCAGGCTGCTGATCGCGGCGCTGATCAGTTCCGGCCTGTGCGCAGCAGCGCGGGCCCAACCCATTACGGAGAAAATGATGGATAACATACAGCCGCTGCCGCTAGCGCCGAATGTCAACCAGGATTACCAGGTCGTCGAGTTTCGTCGCTACACGATCAAGAGTGGCGGCCGCGAACAGTTCGCCCGCTATTTTGAAAGCTACTTCCCGGAAGCCTTCCAGCAATTGGGCGCGATCGCCTTCGGCCAGTTTTTTGAACGCGGGCATGGCAACGGTTTTACCTGGATACGCGGTTTCCCATCCATGGAGGCGCGCGCGATAGCCAATTCCGCTTTCTACTACGGGCCCGTGTGGAAGGAACATAGGGCTACGCTGAACAACCTGATAGAAGACAGCGACAATGTCTACCTGATGCGCCCGCTCAGCGCGGGCCGCGGCGTGGCGGTGATGCCCGCGGTCGATCCCGTCCATGAGCCGCAAGGTGCGCAAGGTATCATGGTGGCGCAATTGTTTGCGGTAAAAGCCGATCATGTCGACAGCTTCGCCAGGCAGGCGGAAGAAGTGTTTGCCCGTTACCGTGCCGCCGGGATCAGGGAGGCCGGCGTATTGGTCACACTGGATGCCGCCAACAACTTTCCGCAATTGCCGGTCCGAAGCGACGGCCCCTACCTGCTATGGCTGGGCCTGGTCAGGGACCGTAGCATGCTGGACAACGCCTGGTCGCCGCTGGCGGAACAAGCGCTGCACAAACTGACCGCCACCGGCCTGCTGACGCAAACGCCGGAACAGATAGTGATGGACCCGGCGCAACGCTCGCGCCTGCGCTGGCCGCCCAACTAAGGAAAACACATGAACACCACTACCACATCCACAGTTGAAATACGCTCCTACAACCTGAAGCCGGGCAGCCGCGATGCCTTCCATCGCCTGATGCGGCAGGACGCATGGCCGCTATTGCTGCAATGGGATATCGACGTCATTGCTTTCGGCCCGTCGCCGCACGATGCGGATTCGTACTACCTGATTCGCGCCTACGACAACCTGCAGCACAGGCAGGCCAGCCAGGATGCCTTCTATGGCAGCACCGACTGGCGGCTCGGCCCGCGCGAAGCGATCGTCGCCCTCATAGACAGTTACACGTCTGTCGTGCTGGACATGGGTCAGCCGGCAACGGATGCGCTGCGGCAGGCGCATCCTGCGGCGCAAGCGGTCAGATCGGTCATAGCGTAAACTCAACATGTGAGCGTCAGCGGTCCTTGTCGGAATATACCGACTGCCGGTACTCACATGCCGAAAAAACACGCGCCAGGGCCCTAATGTTGTTCAGTTAAAGCAAGAAATAGAGGGCTCTTGTCGTTCCCGCGCAGGCGGTGAAGCAGGAGAGTTCGAGCAGCATGCTGCTCGCCTGCGTACGGCGTTCCCTTGCAAGGGAGCGTTCCTTCCCTATAGGGATACAGGGGAACCCAGTGACTTTCGTCGAACGACGCTAGATTCCCGCCTGCGCGGGAACGACAGATTTCGGAGATTCGCTTATTAACTGAACGGCATTGGCGCCAAGGCCCGCTTGTTTTTTTATCCAACACATGTATCCCCTGTTTCCTCTTTTCGTTGCGTTTATTCCTGTGCAACTCAGCCGATTAGTCTTACCATATGCAACTAGAGACTGCTGCAGGCTGGCATACCACGATGTACCGACATGCGAATTGAAAGGGAACTACCTTGATCCGGATAGTCCGCGGCGATGGTTTTTGCAGGATGTTGGCGACCGGCGTTCCGGCGTGGCCCGGTGCCTGGCGCACCGCTATTGCCGGCCTGATGCTGAGCCTGACACTGAGTCTGCTGGCCGGTTGCACCAGCCTGCCACAGGTGGACCGGTATGCCAGCGAGGCGGTGCCGCTGTCCACGCAAACCGCGCTGGGCAAGATTGCGCAAGCCTCGATCCCGTCGCCGGAACTGTCCGGCTTTCGCCTGATGCCGCTGGGTTCGTTCTCGCTGGACACCCGCCTGCAACTGGCGCGCCGCGCCGAGGCCACCTTGGACCTGCAGTATTACCAGTTCCAGGATGATGAAACCGGCAGGCTGCTGCTGCGCGCAGTCGCCGATGCCGCCAAACGCGGGGTGCGCGTGCGCCTGCTGCTGGACGATTTTTACACCAGCGGCAGCGATACGCTGTTCCTCGGCCTGGCGGCCTATCCGAATGTGGAAGTGCGCCTGTTCAACCCCTTTTGCTGCGCGCGCGACTCCGGCCAGCTGACCCGTTTTGCCGCATCTTTCGGCGACTGGTCGCGGGTCAACCATCGCATGCATAACAAGCTGTTCATCGCCGACGGCGCGATGGCCGTGATCGGCGGGCGCAACGTCGCCAATGAATACTTCCAGCGCAGCATGGCGGAAAATTTTGTCGACGTGGACGCCTTCACCGTCGGCTTTATCCTGCCGCCGCTGCAGGAGCTGTTTGACCGCTACTGGAACAGCTTTTCCGCCTATCCGCTGGAGACGATCGCCAAGACCGACCTGAGCAAGGAACAGCTGCTGGCCCGGTTTGACGAAAGGACCGGCCCCAGGAATACGCCGCAGCCAGACGCGCTGGGCCCTAACGACATCCTGGGTTACGGCCCTATCGCCGACGACCTGGACGAAGGCAAGCTGGGCCTGATCTGGGGTGAAGCCTTTGTGTTTGCCGACCACCCGGACAAACCCTTCGAGAGCAAGGCCGGCTCGGATCCCCTGGAAACCAGCGTCACCTACAACGTGGCGGAACAGATGCGCAAGGCAAAAACCCAGGTGGTCGCCTCCTCGCCCTACTTCGTGCCCGGCAAGCGCGGCATGCGGCTGATGCAGTCGCTGCGCGACAAGGGCGTCAAATTGCAGGTGCTCACCAATTCCCTGGCCGCCACCGACGAATACATCGTGCATGCCGGCTATAGCCGGTATCGCGAAGACATGCTGAAAATGGGAGTCGACCTGTATGAACTGAGCCGCTCCCGGCTCAAGATGAATAAACGCCCGTTCCACTTCGGCTCATCGCTCGGACGCCTGCACGCAAAAGTGGTGGTCATCGACAAGCATTTATCCTTTATAGGATCGATGAACCTCGATCCGCGCTCCGCCAGCGTCAATACCGAACTGGGCGCGATCATAGAAAGCCCTGCGCTGGCCAAGGAATTGCTCAACATCATCGACATAGACCGCTTGCAAAGCGCCTACCGCGTGCGCCTGTCACCCACGGGGCATGGGCTGGAATGGCTGACCGCCGACGATGAGAAAGAGATGATACTGGATAAAGAGCCGGACTCCACCCCCTGGCTGCGCCTGAAATTATGGCTGCTGGGGCCCCTGGTGCCTGAAGAGCTGTTGTGATGTATATTGTAAATGGGCGCGCGCGACGAAATCCGATGCCCGCGCTGCTGCCGAAACGAAGCAAGGAAGCATCATGAAACCAGTTCATTTACTCATCCCGGCAACACTGGCGCTGACTAGCGCCGCCAGCCTTGCCGCACTGGACATAGGCGAAGACGCCCCCAAATTTGTTGCCAATGTATCAATCAACGGCCAGGCGCAAAGCTTTTCGCTCAACGACGAATTGCGCAAAGGTCCCGTGGTCGTGTATTTTTTCCCTTCGTCCTTTTCGGTCGGCTGCAGCATAGAAGCGCACAACTTTGCCGAAGCGATAGACCAGTTCAAGGCCGCAGGCGCCACCGTGGTCGGCATCTCGCGCGACGACATCGACACGCAGAAAAAATTCTCGGTGACCGCCTGCAACGGCAAATTCGCGGTAGCCGCCGACCCAGACCTGAGCATTGCCAAATCCTATGACGCCGTGCTCACCACCAGGCCGGACTACGCCAACCGCATCTCCTACGTGATTGCCCCTAATGGCAAGATCACCTACCGCTACAGCAGCCTGAACCCGACCAAGCACATAGAAAATACCCTGAATGCAGTGAAAGAACTGCAAGCGCAAGTGCATTGATCCCAGACGTGCCTGGAAATCAGGCTAGGACGGCCAGACGAATATCAGCTTTTGCTGCGGACCTTTTCCTGTGAGCGTGACGTCGCGCTGCTTGCTGATGCCGCCCTGCTCAGCCTGCACCCGATAGTGTCCATCGGGAAGTTTAGCCAGCAGGAACGGCCCTTGCGCGACGGTATCAAGCACAACCGCATGCTGCGCATTTTCCACTTTCACGTGCACATTGGCCGTGTATTCATCGCGCGGGCTAGCCTTGTCCAGGAACTCCATTTCCAAAGGGTAATTCCTGGCGGCATGCTGCATTGCCGTGGATTCTTCCAGGCCTATGCCGCCCGACAAAAAGGAAACGTCTCCCTTATGCGTTACCGCAGGCAAGCCGGCTCCTACCTCGTTTGCATATACATACGCGCCTTGCGCAGAAATCAAGCCGGCCAGGGCCAGCATACTGACGGTTTTCATATGACCTCCTGCAAATACCCGCATCAAAGGCGGCCCACAAAGGGGCCGCCTTTGAGCATTACCCAAGATCGACAGGGATGAAGATCTTGGCATCTTCCCTTTGCACCAGCAAGGCGATAGTCTTGCCGGCCTTTTGCACCATGCCCTGGAACTGCTTGCCGTCGCTGACGGCAACGCCATTGACAGACAGGATCACATCGCCGGGCTGTATGCCGGCCTTGGCGGCGGCGCCCGCCACGTCTTCCACGACCAGCCCCTTGCTCAGGCCGGATTGCCTTTGCTCATCCTGCTCCAATGGCCGCACAGTCACGCCCAGCCTGCCCCTGGAAAGTTTAGGGTCGTCGTTCTGGGCCAGCTTGG
>DATHMC010000340.1:0-17906 GCA_035487495.1 Undibacterium sp. | reverse complement strand
CTCTTCGTTGAACAAGGTCCGCGATGTGATCGACATGATAGCGCAGCTGCATCTGGCGACACAGGCGCCGGTCGCGCCTATGCCGGTCTTGCCGGATGCCGACCTGACGCCCTTCCTGACCCAGCAAAAATACGCACTGGGCGTGATTTGGGCCAACATGCGGTGGGCATCTCCTACATTCCGCTTTTCACTGAGGGTGGCAATGGCGATTACGGCCGGCTTGCTGGTTGCCGACCATTTGCCGTATGCCTCGCATGGCTACTGGATAGTCCTGACCATCGTGATCATTCTGAAGCCCAGTTTCAGCATGACCAAGCAGAGGGGCAGCGACCGTCTAACCGGCACGGTGATAGGTTGTGTCGTGACTTCAATCATTCTGCATTTCGTGCATTCCCCGGCCGTGCTGCTGGCATTTCTATTCCTGGCTACTGCTGCCGGACCTGCTTTCGTGTACGTCAAGTATCGTTATGCGGCGGTGGCGGCGACCATGCAAATTCTTTTGCAAATCAATTTGCTGGTGCCCAGCAGCGCCCACGTGGTCAGCGAGCGCCTGACCGATACGCTGATAGGCGCGATCATCGCCACCGTATTCAGCTTCATCCTGCCCAGCTGGGAGTATCGCGCATTGCCGCAATTGGTCAAGAATGTGCTGGCTGATAATCAGCGCTATATCATCGCTGCGCGCGACTTGCTGCAAGCCAGGATTACCGACGACTTTGTATACCGCATATGCCGCAAACGTTTGATGGATAGCCTGGCGGGGCTGAGTTCGGCTTTGGTGCGCATGCTGGACGAGCCTGAGAGCAAACATCGGGCAGTGGAGGATATCAACCTGTTCGTAGTGCAGAATTACCTGGTGATTGCCCATGTCGCATCGCTACGTTTGCTGTTGCGCAGGCATGGTCCCGGCCAGCCGTCCGTGTATGTGAATGCGATGCTGGAAGATATCTGTGCGCAGGTATGGAATAACCTGGCGCGAGCCCAGCAGCGGTGGGATGCCATCATGCCGGCCAGGACCTCCGCGGTAGAGTCCAAAGTCGGCGCAGCTTTCGACGTGAACTACGCAGTTGATCCAACGACCGCTGATGGCGGCGTACAAGCCTGGTCGGGCTGGCGCCTGTTGCAACGCCGCAGCAAACTGATAGCCGAAGATGCCAATAAGCTGGTGATACATAGCACGGCGATCGCGCACAATCTGGTGAGTACAGAAGACTAGTTAATACAGAAGAATAATATCCTCCAAAAACCAAAAAGGCATTCCGGTTGCTCGGGATGCCTTTGGTTTTTTTGAAGCGAGGAGCCTTAATCGAATACCGGTGTTTCCACGCCCAGTATCTTGTGCAATTTCGGCGAAGTCGTGGTGTATTGCATGTGGATTTTCTTTTCAGGGAAAATATACGGCGCTGCGCCAAATGCTGCCAATGCGGCTTCGTGGAAGCCGGACAGGATCAATTTTTTCTTGCCCGGATAGGTATTGATATCGCCAACCGCAAAGATGCCAGGAACATTGGTTTCAAACTTCTCGGTATTGACCACTTTCAATTGCTTGCGCTCGATATCCAGTCCCCATTCGGCGATAGGGCCGAGTTTTGGCGACAGGCCGAAGAACACCAGCAGGTTGTCCAGCGGCATGCGGCGGGTAACGCCGTCGGCGCCGGTCACCTTGATCTCCGACAGCAGGTCATCCTTGGTTTCTATGCCGGTAACCTGGCCTATCGTCAATTGCATTTCGTAGTTGTCGCACAGTTCCTTCATCTTGGCGACCGATGCAGGCGCGGCGCGGAAGTCTTCGCGACGATGCAGCAAGACCACGGATTCGGCCTTGCCGGCCAGCGCCAACGCCCAATCCAGTGCGGAGTCGCCGCCGCCGCAGATCACCAGGTTTTTGCCATGGAACTGGGTAGGGTCTTTGACGCGGTAGAAAACTTGTTTGTTTTCGAATGCGTCTATGCCTTCCACCTTCAAGGTGCGCGGCTGGAATGAGCCGACGCCGGCGGCGATGAAGATGGTTTTGGTGATGAACCGGGTTCCCTGCGAAGTTTCCAGGTCGAAGCGGCCGTCTTCACGCTTTTGCACCAGGGACACCTCCTGGTTCAGGTGGAAGGTCGGCTCAAACGGCTCGATCTGCTTCAACAGGTTGTCGGTCAGCTCCTGGCCCGTGCATACGGGGACGGCAGGGATGTCATAGATAGGTTTGTCCGGATACAGTTCCACGCATTGGCCGCCGACGATAGGCAGTGAATCGATCACATGCGCCTTAATTTCCAGCAGGCCGAGTTCAAATACTTGAAACAGGCCCACAGGTCCGGCGCCTACGATGACGGCATCGGCTTCAATCGGCGAAGCCGATTGTCCGTTAGTGGCGAAAGTAGTTTGCTTGGTATCCATACGACTATTTGTTCCTGATAGATGCTATTTACAGACGATACAGGCGATAAGAGTCCAGGGCTTTGCCCTGAAAACCGGCTATCGGTGCTACGATTTACGCTAAGGCTTGTTTACTACACTACACTCGATTAACGTTGCAGGTATTGCAGCTTATCTTTGACATCCTTCCAGTCATCTGCGTCAGGCAGGGGGGCGACGGTCTTGGTGATCGAAGGCCATTTGGGGGTCAGGTCGAGATTGATCTTGATGTACTGTTGTTGGTCGGCAGGGACATCTTCCTCGGCATAAATGGCATTGACCGGGCATTCGGCAACGCAGACGGCACAATCGATGCACTCATCTGGGTCGATTACCAGGAAATTCGGTCCTGCACGGAAGCAGTCCACCGGACATACATCCACGCAATCGGTATAGCGGCAGCGGATGCAGGATTCGGTCACAACGTGGGTCATAACGTTCCAATCTTAAGTATTCTGGGTGTTCTATATACAGCACCGGATAAAGCCACGGCTGCAAAGCATTGTATTTTAAGGCAATTTCACGTAACTCACAAATCAGGCTTAGATAAATTACGAATAAGCAAATACGCTCCGGACATGGCTGATCACCCACAAACCGCGACGGGCGTACGTTCGAACCGGCGCAGTGAGCTTGATAAAATGGTATTTATTTTGCACGGATTTTGCCAGTTGCGGCATCAGGCAGTGCAGAAGAGACGCTAACTGCTTGATTTTATTGAGCAAGCGTCTGTGTTTCTGCAAAAAGATATTTATTGATGAATATTCTATCCAATTGCCTGAATACAAATCATCTGGCGCCGCACCGCATTGTTGGCAGGCTTCAGTTAAACTATTTTTATTGGCGATGTCATGGAGTGGGGCGCTTGAACATGGCAAGCCTGCATCAGAAAATGACGAATAACAGTTGGTCTTACCTTGAAAGTCAAAAAAATGAAACCTGGCATCCTGGTTACGCGCGCGGTTTTTCCTGAAATTATTGAACGCTTGTCCCGCCATTTTGAAGTTGAATCCAATCAGGACGACGTGTTATTCACGCCGGACCAGCTGGCCGCTAAACTGCGGGGCAAAGCAGGCGTCATGTCTACCGCCAGTTCGCGTTTTGATGCGGACATCCTGGCCAGGCTGCCGGAGTTGAAAATCGTTGCCAACATGGCGGTCGGATATGACAACATCGACGTCGCCGCTTGCAGCGCGCGGGGTGTGATGGCGAGCAATACGCCGGACGTGCTGAACGAAACCACCGCCGATTTCGGCTGGGCGCTATTGATGGCCACTGCGCGCCGGATTACCGAATCCGAGCACTGGCTGCGCGCCGGCAAATGGGAAAAATGGCGCTACGATTATTTCCTCGGGGCCGATCTGCATGGCTCCACGCTGGGCATCATAGGCATGGGCAGGATAGGGCAGGCGATTGCGCGCCGTTCGATGGGGTTTGACATGCGTGTGATTTATCACAACCGTTCACGCCTGAGCGAACAGCAAGAGGCGCACGCCAATCATGCGACCTATGTCAGCAAGGAAGAATTGTTGCGCACAGCGGACCACGTCGTGCTGGTATTGCCTTACTCCAAAGAGTCCCGTCATACCATAGGTGCGGCAGAGCTGGACCTGATGAAGCCCGGTGCGACGCTGGTCAACCTGGCGCGCGGCGGCATCGTCGATGATGCGGCGCTGATCGCCGTATTGAAAGCGGGGAAGATCGCCGCCGCGGGGCTGGACGTGTTTGAGAATGAACCCAAGTTCCATCCTGATTTCCTGGGCCTGCAGAATGTAGTGCTGACGCCGCATATCGCCAGCGCCTCTGCGCCGACCAGGAAGGCAATGGCCAATTGCGCCGCCGATAATTTGATTGCGGCCTTGAGCAATCAACGTCCGCCGAATCTGCTGAATCCCGAAACTTTCAAGTAAGCTCAGCTTGCGCCGAGCCGGACCGGAATCAAGCCTGCAGGTTGCCGATCAAGTCGACATACTGCTGCATCGCCGCTTCCCTGGCGGTGCCCGCCAAAGCTTGCCAGGCATCGTATTTGGCACGGCCGACCATATCGGTAAACCCGGGGCGCTCACCCGCAGCGTCGCCGGTGCTGGCTTGCTTGAACAAGGCGTAGATTTTCAACAGGGTCATGTTGTCGGGACGTTCCGGCAGGTTTTTTGAATCTGCCTGGGCTTGGATGAATTGGTCTTGCAGGTTCATGCGCTACTCCGTGGGGAAATGAAGGTATGAAGATTAGGGCTTACGCAGAACTATTCCAGGCAGGGAATGCCGGTTTACCACGTCATTCCCGCGAAAGTGGGAATCCAATTTTGCCTGAATCGACAATGGGTCCCCGCTTTCGCGAGGACGACGCTGGGGGCCTATGGCGCCTCATATTTGCGTAAGCTCTATAAATATTGCAGGCCCGACCATAGCACAGATGTTTTTACGATTGAAGCGCGACGCTAGAGGGTTTATTCCAGCGGCGGGAAGGTGGACAAAAAAATAGAGCGCATGGTGCGCTCTATTGCGGATATCTGCCGGAGCCGTATCTGTCCTAATGGATGGTCGGCTCGGCACCGCAGCATTTCTTGTATTTCTTGCCGCTGCCGCAGTCGCATACATCATTGCGGCCCAGCTTGGGGCTGTCGCGCTTGATGGTCGCCACGCCGGACTTGCGCAAAGGCGCCCAGAAGCGGCGGATTTCCGGTATCGCAGCCTCCAGCTCAATCGCCAGTTTATGGCACTTTAGCGGAGTATCGACCAGAACCATTTCTTCTTCCTCTATCTCTTCAGCGCCTAACAGGTAGACCGGGCGCAGCATGGGGGCGATATTGGAGTCGCGTATCGGTTGCCAGGCTTCGTCGCGCAATTGCATGCCCTCCCAGAAGCCCCAGGCCCAGGTTTCGCCGTCGATCAACTCTTTGCCGTCCTGCTCCATGACGCAGAACAGCGGCTCGAATTCTTGCGGAGCGACTTCAAACGTGATCGCAATTTCGTTCATGAAGCGCGCGATCAGGTTAGTGATGCGCTCCATCTCCTTGTCATTCTTGAAGTTCGGTTCGCCCTGATCCGGCAGCCCCCAGACCAGCGGCAGCCATTCTGCCATAGGAATGACCTCCGGACCGATAGCGATTGCAGTCAGGTAGCCGTGCAAGGCGTCCATGGTCATGCCATCGTCGCCGACGCGGTCAGACATCAGGAATTTATCCAGTTCGTTGAATTCTTTATCGGAAAGGGGTTGGTCCAGATGCATAGTAAGACTCTTGGGTAAGGTGTAAATACCGGCAGTTTAACTCAGGTTTTTCATTAGGACACGTTCAGTTGCGCCTGGCGGGCTGCGTGGCCGGGCGAGACGATGTCGCAACCCGCATGTTGCGAGGCGGATCATCACAGCCAGGCGGGAAATTGAATGCGCGGCGCTGTGCGAAAATTGTATTCAAGTTCCAGCGTGGAAAGTCAATATCCGTCATTCCAGGCAGGAAGTAAACGCGGCTTGATGAAAACCCCGGACTAACGCTTTACATTCATTACGCGAGTTGGCTGCCGAAGAAAGTACAATAGCGCCCATGACAGAGACTACCGACCCAACTTCATTTGCCGATTTAAGCCCGGATAGCGTGATGGATGCGCTGGACTCCCTTGGGGACAGCAGTATTCGCTGCGACGGCCGCCTGCTGGCACTCAATAGCTATGAGAACCGCGTGTATCAGCTGGGAATGGAGCAGGGGCCGCCGCTGGTGGCGAAATTCTACCGGCCGCAGCGCTGGTCCGACACCCAGATTCTGGAAGAGCATGCATTTGTGCAATCCCTTGTGCAGCAGGAAATACCGGTAGTACCGGCATTGGCGACACCAGACGGGCAAAGCTTGCACAACTACCGGGGCTTTCGCTTTGCCGTATTTCCCAAGCACGGCGGGCGGGCGCCGGAACTGGACAGCCCGGAAACACTGGAGTGGCTGGGACGCTTTATCGGCCGTATTCATGCCGTCGGTGCCACCCAGGCGTATCAATCCAGGCCGGCTCTGGACCTGTCCAGCTTTGGACGAATGCCGCTGGATTATTTATTGGCCAACGATTTTATTCCGCCGGATTTGCTGAGTGCTTATCAAAGCACGGCTGAAATGGTGCTGGATGGCGTGGCTCGCTGCTATGAGCGGGCTGGCGACGTGTCCATGATACGCCTGCATGGTGATTGCCATATCGGCAATGTCTTGTGGACGGATGCCGGCCCGCATTTTGTGGATTTTGACGATAGCCGCATGGGGCCGGCGATCCAGGACCTGTGGATGCTGCTGTCGGGTACACGAGCAGAAATGACCGCGCAAATGAGCGATATCCTTGCTGGCTACGAAGATTTCCAGGATTTCCAGCCGCGCCAACTGCATTTGATGGAAGCCTTGCGCAGCCTGCGCCTGCTGCATTATTCGGCATGGCTGGCGCAGCGCTGGGACGATCCTGCATTTAAACAGGCGTTCCCCTGGTTCAACACGCAACGCTACTGGCAAGACAGGATATTGGAATTGCGGGAGCAGATCGCACTGATGGATGAGCCGCAGCTGAGCCTGTATTAAGGCCGCTTCGTCCAGGTTTGGCGCGATCCCTGGCGCTTTGTTATCCGGAGTGCCGGCCTTCAGGCGGGCTACCCCTCATCGCTCTCATCCAGCAAAATGGAGCCGTCCGGCCCCCAGTTAACCTTGGTGATGCCTGGCTCAATATTTTCCAGCCGTTTCGCCTCTCGTTCTTCCGGCGTCAGCACATCGCATTGCGCGCGTTGCTCGTTGATCAGTTTGCGCTCCTCAATCAATTGGTCGTGGCGAGCGATCGCCGCTAGCACTATTTGTTCAAGTTCCGGGCCAGCCCACGGTTTGACGATATATTTGAAGACCTCGGCCTCATTGACTGCGCCCATGATGGTGCCGAAATCGGCTGAGGCGCTGAGCATCATCCTGACCATGTCCGGCTGTATTTCCTTTGCCACTCTCAGGAAGTCGACGCCGTCCAGGCGCGGCATGTGATAGTCGGAAATGGCAAAATCAAATTCCACCTCGCCCAATCGCTGAATTGCCGCCTGCGGTTCGGTGAATAACTCTATCCTGATGTCCATGCTCTTCGCAATTTGCCTCAGGCTGCGTTGCAAGGCATGCAGGATATTCTGCTCATCATCAACTAATAAAATGCGGCGCATCACTTTCTCCTGCGAATGCGAACAATCAATTGGCCGCCATGGGTCGCATCGTACAGCATCAATTTTTCTATCATGCGTTCACTGAGCACATGTTCGGCCGGCAGCAGCAAAGCGCTATCGCGCGACAACAAATCCCGGGAAAGTATCATGCCTGCGAGTAATCCCTGTGCGGTCACCTCAACCTCGTCGATGAGTTCCTCTTCGCCGACTCCCATAACGACATATTTGAAGGCGGCGACCACTGCTTCGTCATACCGATTGCCGGCGCCTCGAACGATCAGTTTTTGTGCGTCTTCGGCGGCTACCCGGCGCTGAACCAGGACGCCTTGCTGCAAATTGTCGTAATCGCTGGCGACCGCCAGGATGCGAGACCCTAAAGGTATGTCGTCTCCGCTCAAGCCATCGGGAAAACCAGCCCCGTCGTAACGCTCATGCTGGGAGCGCAGTATCCTGGCAGTTCCTTGCAGGTCCTCCAGCGGCATCAGCAGTTGTTCCGCGCGTATCGTATGCTTGTGGAATTGCCCCAGTTGATCGCCGTTCATCATATTGACCGGGATATCCAATAAATCATCCGAAAAACCGATTTTCCCTATATCTGCCAGTAAGCCGGCGACAAAAATTTCTTGCCCTTCGCGGGCACTCATCCCCATTCTTAGTGCAATCCTGCGCGCCAGATCGGCTACGCGGCGTGAATGGCCTACCAGCTTGCCGCCGCGCATCTCGATCACATTGGAAAATACTTTGATCGATGTCAGGAAGTTGTTTTTCAGTTTTTCATTGACGGTTTGCAGCTCTGCGGTGCGCTCCTGAACCTTGGCCTCCAGGCTGGCATTGAGTAGTTTCAACTCTTCATTTTGCCGATGGGTCAGGGCCTCCAGGCGGCGTTTTTCCGTTTCCAGAGCTTTGCGCTCCAGCGCGTGGCGCACTACCAGCACGATGTCGTGATCGTCCCACGGCTTGGTGATATAGCGATAGATTTCACCGCGATTGATGGCTTCTACGATCGATTGCACATCTGCGTAACCGGTCAACAACAAGCGCATCGTGTCCGGCCAGCGCGAGCGCACATGCTCAAGGAACGCAGCGCCATCCATTGTCGGCATGCGCATGTCCGAGATCACCAGGTCCACTGCTTCGGTTTCAAGCAGCGCCAGGCCTTCTTGTCCCCCGGGTGCGGTCAGCACTGAATAACCATGAATGCGGAACAGGCGGCGCAGGGACGCCAGGATATTCGGTTCGTCGTCCACGCACAGTATCGTGACGGGCATCTCAGTGGCGGGATTCTCGCTCATTTGTCGTCACTTTCATGACCTTGGGCCGAATTGTCGGCGTCAACGTGCCTGATCGGCAAGGTAATTGTGAAAGTACTCCCTTTGCCGGGTTCGCTGGATACCCGTATTTGCCCATTGTGCTTTTTGACGATGCCATAAGAAAGCGACAATCCCAGGCCCGTGCCTTTTCCTATTGGCTTAGTGGTAAAGAAGGGATCAAAAATGCGAGATACCAATTCCTTGGGAATGCCGGAGCCTGTATCGGACACCTCCAAATTTACCGATTCATCCGCTGCCCAGGTACGGATCGCAATCGTGCCGCGTTCGTTTCCTATCGCATGCGATGCATTGACGACCAGATTCATGATGACCTGGTTGATTTGCGACGGCAGGCATTCAATCTCCGGTATTGATCCGTAATCCCTGATGACGTCGGCCTTATATTTGACCTCATTGTTGACAATGTTCAAGGTGGAGTCTATGCCCTGATGTAAATCGGCCCATTGCCATTCCTGGTTGTTATCTATGCGCGAAAAATCCTTCAGGTCCTGGACTATCTTGCGCACCCTGGCAATGCCCTCCTTGGATTGCTGCATCAGGACCGGGATGTCCTCCTTCAGGAAATCCAGTTCTATCTTTTCCCTGGTTTGTTTTAATTGGTCCGCCATTGCCGCCGGCGCAATATGTTGCTCCGCTTCTTCGTAAGCGCTTAGCATCTGGAATAACAAGTCCAGATAATTTTCCAGCGTGCCGAAATTGGAAAAAATATACCCGACAGGGTTGTTGATTTCATGCGCGACACCGGCAGCCAGCTGTCCTATGGACGCGAGTTTTTCGGATTGCAGCAATTGCTCCTGTGCTTTGCTTAACTGGACATTGAGTTCAGTCAATTCCGTATTGCGCCTGATTAGCTCACATTCTATGGTTTCCCTTTGCCGGATATCCGCCTCCAGTTTATTGTTGGCGTCTGCTAATTGCGCAGTCCTTTTTTTGACCAGATTTTCCAGATTGTCATGCGCCTGCCTCAAGGCATTTTCGGCCTCGCGTCTCTCAGTGATATCTTCGAGGCTCTCTATGGCGCCAACGATCTCGCCTTGGCTGTTGTATAGCGGCGCGGCGGTAAAATGTATCCATAGGCCGCTTTCCCCAAGATTGGGAAAAAAATCATCGGCCTCATAAGCGCCCCTGATCAACTGCGATTCCTTGAATTTTTGGTTATAGAATTCGTTGATGCGGTTCGCTGCGTCATCGCCGATGATCAAATCGGCCAGAACCGGCCGTTTGCTACGGTAGAAAGGCGCCCACTGTCTTTTTGTCTGCACCATGGAGGCGGAGGAATACCCCAGTATATGCTCGCATGCCTTGTTCCAATGCGTAATGACATGGTCGTTATTGATGACGAAGGTCGGCACCGGGTTGCTGTCCAGAAACTGGGATAATTCAAAGCCCATCAAATTCAAAGCAGCCTGATCCGGTATATCTTCCGGCATCACCAGGCGATGAGGCGTATTTTCCGGAGAGGATTGCTGCAGTTTTGCAGATTCCGGCATCAAGGACTTATTGTTATCATTGATCACTTTGTGGCCTTGTCAGTTAATGAGTATTTGGCAAATTTCCTCAAACTGTTTCTCAGTTTCTTTAAAGACTCTGGCGCTGATTTCCTGCGTCAGCTTCAATTTATCCCAGGCGTAGCTACTAATGACGGGCACCAGGGCCTCTTCATCCTGGGACAGATCGAGAGCGTGGGCCATTACATCGGCAATGTGCACGATAGCCGTCAGCATGCCGTCATTTTCCTGATCTGCATCGTGGTGGTGTGCCACCGCTTTTTGCATGTCTTCCGGGAATTTCCAGTATGCGGTTAAAATTTTCCCCACCGCAGCATGGTCCGTGGACAGGATTGCGCGCTCTGCATCAAGGATGTAGCTGTCCTGTTCTACGCGTCGCTGCATGACCCGTTCATACTGCTCGGTATAGTGAGTTACCAGCACCAGCTTGCCTATGTCGTGCAATAAGCCTGCCGTAAACGCATAATCCTGATTGGCTTTAATATGGCTTGCCAACTGCTTGGCGCACACTGCGGTAGCGATGGAGTGTCGCCAAAAGGACTGAAAATCAAACTGGCCTACATTGCTTCTTGCAAAACTTCCAGTGACCGCCGTTGTGGTAATGAGTGTCCGAACACTGCGAAATCCTAGAATGGCGATAGCCTCTTGAATGCTGTTGATTTTATATTGCACCCCGTAGAACGACGAATTAGCCAGCCTTAAGGTTTTTGCCGTTAGGGCCTGGTCATGCGATATTTTGACAGCGATGCTATCTACGTCGATTTCTTCATGATCGATGCTGTTAAGCAGCTCTGTCACTACCGCTGACAATGCCGGCAATTCCTGGATTTTTTTTACAATATCAATGACAGGAATATTATTCATGTTTTTTACCGATGCGGTAAATGGACACGTAGTCCATCAGTAAGCGATCAAGGTCGCCGGCATGAGATCTTCGAAACAATTTGGTCAGTCGACTTTTCACTCGCTCTTGTTCCAGGCGCTGGTCGAGCGCCGGCGCTTCATTACTGATAATGCAGATATCCGTGACGCCACGGCGCATTAGGGACTTGATGGAGGCATCGGTCAGGCTCGCGCCTGAAGGGAGCAGGATATTCCCATTGTCGTCTTTCAGGTCTGCAGCGATCTGCATGCCTGCCTCAGCCTGCTCCAATGTCAGCTGCTTGACGTTACTCATGATCGGCACCCTGTTTGAAGGTCACCAATTTCCCGCGCGACCTGGAGCGCGCTCCCATGGTTCTCCAGCTTACTTGAAAGGATTGGCGCGCCAACTCGACGTGGAAAATTTCTCCTTCTGCCGTTTTCATTATCCTTTGACTGAATTCGGGTAAGAAATCGTCAATATCGGCCCCTAGTGCCGGTGATGCGGCCAGGAGCAGCAATTCCGCGGCGGAGTTTATAAAGGCAATTATATTGTCGTCGTCTATGCCGATAAGCGCCAACGGAATATGCTGCAGCGCCTCCCTGACAATTTCCAGGCTGATTTCGTCGCGCTTGATTTGCTGCTGTTTTTGATCCAGGATATCCGCAAGCTGCCGATTGGCCTTGGCCAGCTCCTGGTTGGTGGTCTGGATCTGGAAGCTCAGTCGGCGATTTTCGTCAGACATTTCCTTGTAGTGAAAAGCCTCTTGTATATTCGATCGCAACTGGTCGTCTTCCCATGGTTTGGTCAGGAATTTGTAGATGGCGCCTTCATTGATCGCATCGGTGATTGACTGCAATTCCGTATAGCCGGACAACACGATGCGCACAGTATCCGGATGGCTTATCTTTGCAGTGCGCAGAAACTCCACCCCCGTCATATTTGGCATCCTCTGATCGGAAATGATGACGTCCACCCTGTTCTTTTCCAGGATTTCCAGGCCCTCCTGGCCGCTGTTTGCCAGCAATATCTGATAGCCTTCACGGCGCAACAAGCGCTTCAGCGATGCCAGGATGTTTGGTTCATCATCGACCAGCAGCAAGGTGCGCGGCGGTCTTTCCATGCGCAGCAAATGTTCCGGCAGGTGATGGCTGTTTCCCAGTAATCTCCGCATCTCTGCGGCAGGCAGGGGCTTTGAGAAAAAATATCCCTGTATCTCATCGCACATCTGATCGCAAAGAAATTCGCATTGGGCATCGGTTTCCACGCCTTCCGCAATCACCCGCAGCCCCAGGCTGTGTGCCATTGAGATGATGGCATTGGAAATTGCGGCGTCGCCTGTGTTGGTGTCGATGTCTTTCACAAAAGATCGGTCTATCTTTACATAATCGAAAGGGAAATGTTTCAAATAGCTCAGGGCGGAGTAGCCTGTGCCAAAGTCATCCAATGCCAAAGTAATGCCTAATGCCTTGAAGTTTTTCAAGACGGCCTCTATGGCGATGTTGTTGTTCATCAGGATGCTTTCGGTGATTTCGAGCGAAATCATCTTCGTCGCGATACCCTGGCTGGAGAGCGTGCCCACCAGCTTTCCGGAAAATAAGGGATCCAGAAACTGCCTGGCCGAGACATTGATTGCGATGTTGGGGACGTCAAGGCCTTCGTCCATCCATTCGCGTATGTCATGGCATACCTGGCCCAATACCCAGTCGCCTATCCTGTCGATTAGGCTGGATTCTTCTGCGATGGGGATAAAGCGGGCGGAGGACAGGGTTCCCAGTACGGGATGCTGCCACCGTACCAGGGCCTCCAATCCAGCCATTTTTCCGGTTTGCAGATCCGCCTTGGGCTGGTAGTAAACGAGTAGCTGATTATTGGCTATCGCCGTATGAAGATCGCTGGCAATCGTTATTTTCTCCAGCATTTTCTCATTCATATCCAGTGAAAAAAACTGGAAATTATTTCGCCCCAGTTCCTTCGCCCGGGTCAAAGCAATATCGGCATAGTTGGACAGGCCGCCGGCATCCTTGCCGTCTTGCGGATACAGCGCGATGCCCATGCTGCAAGTAATATGAAAGTTCTTGCCATTGATAAAAAAGGGCTTGGAAATCAGGTGCAAAATCTTTTCGCAAATCAGGCCGACATGGCCGGATTCATCAATGTCCTTGAGTACGATGACAAATTCGTCTGCGCCGTGATAGGAGACGGTATCTCCCTCCCGGACGCACTTGTGCAAACGCTCGCCAATGTTCTTTAGTATATGGTCGCCGGTCGAGTAGCCGACGCCGTCGTTAATCAATTTAAAATGATCCAGGCCCAGATGCACGAGCGCGACGTTATTGCCTTTTCTGTCAGCCAGCAAAAATGCCTGGCGCACCCTGTCTGTCAGCAAGCCGCGGTTGGGCAAGCCGGTCAGTTCATCATGGGTCTGATGGTAGGTGAGGGCTTCAATTTTCCGGTTATGATCGACAGCTTTTTGCGAAGCGATAAAATAGGAGTCCAGCGCAACGCCGATGTCAAAGAAAATGATCTTCGTCAACGTGTTGATATACGCGTTGAAACGCGGGAACTGGCTTTCGCTTGCTTCCCATAAAATAGGGAGCAGGGCCTGCAGGTATTTGCGATAGATTCCCAGATACCATTCCGGCTCTAGTCCCAGGTCTTGCAAGATGATTCCGGCGTTAATCCTGTCTCGGATGTGGTCTTGCTTGTTGGGAATTTCTATCATTGTCGAGGAGTAGGTTTCCTGGACAATTTTTAACCTTTCCGTATTCGCCGATTGCACCAGGGCGACCAATTGCGGGCTGGCGCTGATGTGTGCATATAAAAGTTCATCAAAATATTGCCGATAGGTGTGCAATTTATCGCCCAGGCTTGCCAGGATATCTATATCCGCCTGCTCGAACTCCAGATGATGCAAACGCTTGGAAATGGCATCCTCATTCCTGTCTATCGCTTTTAGCAGGGTATCGACATCGATCTTATCGTTGCAGCCGGATTCATTCGCCATAGGGACGCATCTCCTGTGCGGTAAATGGTGGACCTTTCTTGCTTGCTGGACTCAGGGCACTAGCTGGAACTGCTTTCGATACGATGTGCTGGCAGATGCACCGTGAACTTGCTGCCTTCTCCCCACCTCATGACAGGCCTCTATGGAGCAGCTCCGTTTTTTCGAAAGGTCGCGGAGCAGAGCTCATCCCGGACCGATGCCTTTGCCTGCGGGTTTGCCCTCAATGTAAGCACACTTTGAATAAACCCGGCATTGCTTTTTTATAATGCAGGTGAAACTACCGATAGTCGGAGCAGATTATTTTCTATATGTTAATACAGATTAGCAAAAAATCAATCTTGAAAGCCGTTATCCTGAATGTTTAGGCGCTTTGTAAGGACAAGTTTTTTGATTGTCCGCCAATCCATTACAATACCGGCATTCCATACCCCAACTCCAATTTCAAAATATCATGACCCAGGATGAACTCAAGCAGGAAGTCGCGCGTGCTGCGATACAGTATGTTGTAGAAAATGAAATTATCGGCGTCGGAACGGGCTCCACCGCCAATTTCTTCATTGACGAGCTGGCCAAGATGAAAGACAAGATCAAAGGCGCGGTGGCATCATCCGAAGCGACTGCGGCACGCTTGAGGTCGCATGGTATCGAAGTGCTGGATTTGAACCAGGTTTCATCGATGCCCGTCTATATCGACGGCGCCGATGAAATCACGCCTGAGGGCGCGATGATCAAAGGCGGCGGCGCCGCATTGACGCGCGAAAAAATCGTGGCTTCGGTCGCGCAGAAATTCATCTGTATTGCCGACGGCTCTAAGCTCGTGGACGTATTGGGTAAATTCCCTTTGCCGGTGGAGGTCATTCCGATGGCCCACGGCGTCGTGGCGCGCAAACTGGGCCAACTGGGCGGAGAGCCGCGCCTGCGCCTGAAAGACGGCCAGCCTTTGTTGACCGATAACGGCAATGTCATCATTGACGTGCACGGCCTGCAGATTGCCGATCCGGTGGCAATGGAAGCCGCCATCAACAATATCGTCGGGGTCGTCACGGTCGGCTTGTTTGCCAAGCAGGGCGCTGATGTTTGCCTGCTGGGAACAGCGACAGGAGTGAAGACGCTGGCTTTCTGAACGGCAACGTGCGCTACATGGCAAAAAGCCCGCTGAATATTGCCAGCGGGCTTTTTTTATGATGTTATTGCTTTTGCTTACTCTGTCGGCGGAACGTATCCTGCAGCAGCGTCGGCGCCATCGCCAAAGAAATGTTTTTCCATCTGTGTGGCCAGGTATTTGCGTGCGCGGGTATCGGCCAGGTTCAGGCGATTTTCATTGACCAGCATCGTCTGGTGCTTGAGCCAGGCCGCCCAGGCTTCCTTGGAAACGCTCTCGTAAATCCTCTTGCCCAGTTCACCGGGATAAGGCGGAAAATCCAAGCCCTCGGCTTCCTTGTCCAGTTTAATGCAATGTATCATGCGTGCCATTTTGCTAACTCCTAAGTCTTATCTCACCAAGCGTTTCTTATAACTGCGGCGGCGATTATAACTGTTTTATCAAAACCAGGGACTTGCGCTGCCAGTTATACATTTTCTGTCTGTCTTTAGGCAGGTCGTCCACCGTCGCACTGACAAAGCCGCGCTTCAGGAACCAGTGTGCGGTGCGCGTGGTAAGCACAAACATTGAGTGAAAACCGGCGCGCCTGGCGCGTTTTTCCATGTGCTTCAGGATGCGTTCGCCGTCGCCTTGGCTCTGTACGTCCGGATTGACCGTGAGGCAAGCCATTTCCGCCATTTTTTCTATCGGGAAAGGGTAGAGCGCCGCACAGCCGAAAATGACCCCGTCATGCTCGATCACGGAGAAGTAGTTGATTTCCCGCTCTATCAGTTCGCGCCCGCGTTTGACCAGGGTGCCGTCCGCTTCCAGCGGCTCGATCAGTTTGATGATGCCGCCCACATCTTCAATCGTTGCCTCCCGCAAGCTTTCCAGGTTTTCGTGGCTGATCATCGTGCCCACGCCGTCATGCGTAAACAGCTCCAGCAAGGCTGAACCATCCATCTGGTAAGGCACGATATGCACCCGCGGCACACCGCCGCGCGAGGCTTTGACCGCATGTTCCAGGTAAAAGGCCGAGTCGGCGGGCAGGTAGTTCGCTTTTAATTCTATATCCGCCTGGGTGGAAGACAGTTCGCGCAACTCGTCATTGTCCCTGTCCAGCATCATCGGCGTTTCGCTGATGAAGATCAGCTTGTCGGCGCGCAGAGCGGTGGCGGCTGCCACCGCGACATCCTCCATGGTCAGGTTGAATGCTTCGCCGGTCGGTGAAAACCCCAGTGGCGACAGCAATACCGGACTGCCGGCATCCAGGATGCGATGCATGACGTCGTAGGCCACCTTGCGGGCTATTCCGGTCAACTGAAAATCCACGCCGTCGACTATGCCGATAGGCTTGGCGGTGACGAAATTGCCCGAAATAATGCGCACCGCTGCGTGTGCCATGGGCGTATTCGGCAAGCCCTGGCTGAACGCAGCCTCGATATCCAGGCGCAGTTCGCCGGCAGCCTCCTTTGAGCATTCCAGTGCGGCCGTATCCGTGATCCGTATGCCGTTATGGAAGCGTCCTTCGACATTCCTGAGCGCCAGTTGTTCGGCAACCTGCGGCCGTGAACCGTGCACGACAACGATCTTGATGCCCAAAGCGTGCAGCAGGGACAAATCCTGCGCCAGCACCGGCAGGGCGCCGGCCATGACTAGCTCGCCCGGAAAGGCGACCACAAACGTCTTGCCGCGAAAGGCGTGGATATACGGCGCGACCGAGCGCAGCCATTGTACGAATTGAACGGGATTTTCCATGCGGGCATTATAATCTGAGATGCCCGATTTGATTGGGGCTAGTGGCTTTTGCAGCACATAAATTGATGAAAGAATTTCTCGCGTCGCGGCCTGACGGTCGCTTAGCCGCTCATCAGGAGCAACTGCGGCGTCAACGGAGGCAAGATATTTGTAGTAAATTGATACGCAATTCGCGTGAAGAGGCTGGGAATACGGTATCCGGGTGAAAAATCTGGGATAATCCGCAGCGCTATGTCGAATACTAATCACACGAAAAAAACTCCCCCCAAAGCAGTGACCGATCTGCGCCAGTTGCGCGACTCGCTGCGACAATCCCAGACAAAGACGGAAACCGCTGAAAAGCCGGCCACGAAGGTCTTGCAACAGCCCAGGCCCGATGCCGCGAAAAACGCTCGGCCGGAAGCCGCGGTATATGCACCGCTGCGCAATCCTTTGCCGCCGATCAGCTTCCCGGAAGAATTGCCGGTATCCGGCAAGCGCGCCGATATTGCCGAGGCACTACAAAACAACCAGGTCATCATCGTCTGCGGTGAAACCGGCTCCGGCAAGACCACGCAACTGCCCAAGATTTGCCTGGAACTGGGGCGGGGCCAGAAGGGCTTGATCGGCCATACCCAGCCGCGCAGGATAGCTGCCTCGTCCACCGCCAAGCGGATTGCGCAGGAGTTGAATTCGCCGCTGGGCGAGCACGTGGGCTTCAAGGTCCGTTTTACCGATACCTTGACCAAGGGAGCGTCCGTCAAATTGATGACCGACGGCATCCTGCTGGCGGAGACGCAGACCGATCCCTTG
>DATHMC010000339.1:0-4070 GCA_035487495.1 Undibacterium sp. | reverse complement strand
GGTACTTGCCCGGCGCACGTACCGAGGCTGAATGGCGATACGGGGTTTATTGAAGCGTGGGCCGTGCCTGTCGGCAGGCCATTTGATTTACGGGAAGCGCTCGGACGGGCTGCCTCCAATATAGTTAATCGCGGCGATAATGGCCGCATGGAGCATATTTTGTCCCTTATAGAAAATATCATTCGTCCTGAAATACGCAGCCTGTCCGCGTATCACGTCGCCGACGCATCCGGCTTTGTGAAGCTGGATGCGATGGAGAATCCGTATGTCTTGTCGGACCAATTAAAGCAGCAGTTGGCGCAGCGCCTGGCCGAGGTGGCGATGAACCGCTATCCGGTTCCCTCTTATGCTGCCCTGAAACAGGCGATCAGCGAAAAGCTGGGCGTGCCCGCCGGATACGACGTGGTGCTGGGCAACGGTTCGGATGAGTTGATTTCGATGATTTCTGTGGCCTGCGCCAAGCCCGGCGCCAAAGTGCTGGCGCCGGTGCCGGGCTTTGTGATGTATGCGATGTCGGCCCGTTTTGCCGGCATGGAATTTGTCGGCGTCCCGCTGGCCGCCGACCTCAGCCTGGATAAAGCCGCGATGCTGGCGGCGATTGCGCAGCATAAGCCCGCCGTCGTCTACCTGGCCTATCCGAATAATCCTACCGGCAACCTGTTTGATAAAAATGCCATGCTGGAAATTATTGCGGCGGTCGGCCAGACCGGCGTGGTGATCGTGGACGAGGCCTACCAGCCGTTTGCGCAAGCCAGTTTCATGCCGCTGTTGCCGCAACTGGACAACCTGGTCGTGATGCGCACCGTCTCCAAGCTGGGCCTGGCCGGCATACGCCTGGGCTACATGTCCGGCAGTGCGGCCTTGATGGCGGAGTTTGAAAAGGTCCGGCCGCCCTATAATATCAACGTGCTGACCCAGGCTGCGGCAGAATTTGTGTTGCAGCATGTGGACGTGCTGGATGCGCAGGCGGCCCAATTGCGTGAGCAAAGAAGCAAGTTGGCCGCGGCTCTGGCAGCTTTGCCCGGGGTGAGCGTGTTCCCGTCGGCGGCAAATTTTCTGTTGATTCGTGTGCCGGATGCCGAACAAGCATTTGTAAAATTGTTGGAACATAAAATTTTAGTCAAAAATGTGGGTAAAATGCATAGTCTGCTGGAGAACTGCCTGCGTATTACGGTCAGTACCCCGGAAGAAAATGCTTCCCTGCTGGATGCGCTGGCCGCCTCCCTCTGATGGAGTGCTTCGCCATTGATCAAGCAATTGCGAAGCCCTATTGGTGTTAAACTCGTATCAAGAACCTAGTCTTCTACCTATCATGCAAGCCCAACGCACCGCTGAAGTAAGCCGCAATACCAACGAAACCAAGATTCGTGTTGCGATCAATCTGGATGGCACCGGAAAACAAAAGCTCAACACGGGCGTTCCTTTTCTGGATCACATGCTGGATCAGATCGCCAGGCATGGCTTGATCGACCTGGAAATTGAGGCTGACGGCGATTTGCATATCGATGCCCACCATACTGTGGAAGACGTCGGCATCACGCTGGGCCAGGCTTTTGCGATCGCCATCGGCGATAAAAAGGGCATACGCCGTTATGGCCATTCGTATGTGCCGCTGGATGAGGCGCTGTCGCGGGTCGTGATCGATTTCTCCGGCCGTCCGGGCCTGGAATTCCATGTGCCTTTCAAGCGCTCGATGATAGGCGCCTTTGACGTCGACCTGACCCACGAATTCTTCCAGGGCTTCGTCAATCATGCGCTGGTATCGCTGCATATAGACAACTTGCGCGGCGAGAACGCCCACCATCAGTGCGAAACCGTATTCAAGGCCTTTGGCCGTGCGTTGCGCATGGCTGCCGAGCTGGATCCTCGCTCGGCGGGAACGATACCTTCCACCAAGGGCAGCCTGTAGGCCGGTACTCGATACGGCTGCGTCTGAGCTTTAACGGTACTCTTTGACAGAGTTAATACCTGAACATGAAAAAAATTGTTGTAGTCGATTACGGTGTGGGCAATCTGCGCTCGGTGGCGCAGGCCCTGCGCGCGGTTGCCCCGGAAGCCGATGTGCTGATTTCCGGCGAGGCCGCCGATATTAAGAGTGCCGATCGCATCGTGCTGCCGGGACAGGGAGCGATGCCGGATTGCATGCGCAGCCTGCGCGAGTCCGGTGTGCAGGAAGCGGTGCTGGAAGCGGCGTTGAATAAACCCTTGTTCGGCGTCTGTGTCGGTGAGCAAATGTTGTTCGAGCTGAGCGAAGAGGGCGACACGCCCGGCCTGGGATTATTGCCGGGCAAAGTGCTGCGCTTCCAGCTGGACGGACAATTGCAGCAAGACGGCTCGCGCTTCAAGGTGCCGCAGATGGGCTGGAACCGCGTGCAGCAGGCTGTGCATGAAGGCAAAACGCATCCGCTGTGGCAAGATATTGCCGATCAAAGCTATTTCTATTTCGTGCATAGCTATTATGCAAGGCCGGCAGAGTCCGGCCATACGGTAGGCATCACCGACTACGGCACGCCGTTTGCGTGCGCCGTCGCCAGGGATAATATCTTTGCAACCCAGTTCCACCCTGAAAAGAGTGCTGCCGCCGGATTGCAACTTTATAAAAACTTTGTACACTGGAATCCTTAGCATTTAGATTCAAGCCGACGATTTGTCATAGTCAAACTCATTAACTTCATAAGTATCCCATTCAGCCATGCTGCTCATTCCTGCCATCGACCTGAAAGACGGTCACTGTGTTCGCCTGAAACAAGGCGATATGGACCAAGCCACTGTATTTTCCGAAGACCCCGCCGACATGGCGCGGCATTGGTTGAAACAAGGGGCGCGTCGCCTGCATCTGGTGGATTTGAACGGCGCGTTTGCCGGCAAACCCAAGAATGAGGCGGCAGTCAAGGCCATCATTCAGGCCGTGCGCGACTATGCGCAGGAGACCGACACCGAGGAGATTCCGGTACAGCTGGGCGGCGGCATCCGCGACCTGGATACCATAGAGCGCTATCTGGACGATGGGCTCAGCTATATCATCATCGGCACCGCAGCGGTCAAGAACCCCGGCTTCCTGGCCGACGCCTGCAGCGCGTTCCCGGGCCAGATCATCGTCGGCCTGGATGCCAAGGACGGCAAGGTGGCGACTGACGGCTGGAGCAAATTGTCCGGCCACGAGGTGATCGATCTGGCGGTCAAGTTTGAAAGCTATGGCGTCGAATCCATCGTGTACACCGACATCGGCCGCGACGGCATGATGGGTGGCGTGAATATAGAAGCCACGGTCAGGCTGGCGCAGGCGGTGAAGATTCCCGTGATCGCCTCCGGCGGGGTGCACAATATCGATGACGTGGAAGCCTTGTGCGCGGTGCAGGGCGAAGGCATAGAGGCGGTCATTTGCGGCCGTTCGATCTATGAAGGCACGCTGGATTTATCTACGGCGCAGGACAGGGCCGACGAATTGAGCGGCGATTTCGATGAAGAGTAACCCATTATGACGCTGGCCAAACGCATCATCCCCTGCCTGGATGTCACCGCAGGGAGGGTAGTGAAGGGTATCAATTTCCAGGAGCTGCGCGATGCCGGCGATCCGGTGGAAATTGCGCGCCGCTACGATCAGCAAGGCGCCGACGAAATTACTTTCCTGGACATCACCGCATCTTCGGACGGGCGCGACCTGATCCTGCCGATTATCGAAGCAGTGGCGTCGCAGGTTTTTATCCCGCTGACGGTGGGCGGCGGCGTGCGCGCGGTGGCCGATGTGCGGCGCCTGCTGAATGCTGGCGCGGACAAGGTCGCCATCAATACCTCGGCGATCACCAATCCGCAGCTGGTAGCCGATGCCGCGCAAAAATACGGTTCGCAATGCATCGTGGTGGCGATCGATGCAAAGCAGACCGCGCCGGGCAAATGGGAAGTGTTCACGCATGGCGGCCGCAATGCCACCGGCCTGGACGCGGTGGAATGGGCCAGGCATATGGCCAGGCTGGGCGCCGGTGAAATCCTGCTGACCAGCATGGACAGGGATGGCACCAAGATCGGCTTCGACCTGGGCCTGACGCGTGCGGTGTCGGACGCGGTCAGCA
>DATHMC010000338.1:0-51217 GCA_035487495.1 Undibacterium sp. | reverse complement strand
ATGCCATCGCATGCCGCCGTGCAGTTCAGCTATGATCCACAAGGCCGGCCGGATGCTTGGAAGCGTTATGTCGACGAAGCCCGCAACGACTTGCGCAGCCGTATCAGCCACATCACGACGTATGTCGGTAGCAACCTCGATGGCGATGTCGTCGGTAGCGGCACCGTGGCGCGCGACTACGCCTTGCAATATGAGCAAAGCCCCACCAGTGGCCGTACCCTGCTCAACTCGGTGCAAGCCTGCGGCCGCAATCCGCAGACCTTGCAGATGGATTGCCTGCCGGCGACCAATTTTACCTGGGGCAAGCCTGATCCGAACAAGACGCCAGGTTTTGAAAGCAAGGGAATGTGGGCAGGTGCACCGGATCTTAACACGTGGAACCAGGCCAATTTGGCGGGGGCGATTCATCCCGACTACTTTGCGTTCGCCGACTTCGAGAACCATGGCCATACCGACGCATTAGAAAAGAGTGTGGCCTCTTTGTTTAGCAGCAGCTCCGGTGATGACGTGGGCAATCCTATCCCTGTCGGTACACCAAAAACGAGTTATCGCTACTTTCACAATAATGGCAACGGTTTTACGCAATACACCTACCAATTGGATACAGGTGAGCCTTTTATCGTGCTCTCCATTGGCGACTTTAACGGCGACGGCGCCCCGGACTTGCTCGTCACTACGCCCGGCAACGTTATCAAAATTTGCCTGTCTCCGCTCGGAAAGCCGGGTGGGCTTGGCGCCTTGGGCACTCCCATTTTATTCACCTGCGATCCCAACAGACCTACAACCGGAATCAAAATCAATAGCCCTCCGGCACTACCTTATGTCATCGACATTGTAGGTGATGGCCGTGCAGCCGTATATGGTCGGGTCGTTCAGAACACGACGACTGCGCCCTTGTGTATACAACAGCAATGCATGACTGATATCAATGCGCCATTGACGGTGTTGACCTATCCTTACCTCGACACAGGCTCATCGGATATCAATGCACAGCGCTATGTAAGCTTTAACCAGATGGTCGACTTCACCGGCACCGGCAAAACCAATGACGTACGTTGGACGCAACCTTTCTATCAAGATAAATGGATCACCCAGGAAGGGCAGTCCATGCATATACAGCAATGGATGAACCTGACGCCGCAAATCATCGTGACCAGCTTCCATGTACCCGGCAGCGCGCCTGGCACCGATGGATTGGCCGCGTTTACCTATCCGGGTTATTCGGCGCCTGCATCGACTACCCAATGGCCGTATAGTTTTGATGAACCGAATCCAGACGCCGATCTGGCGGCCGACTTCAACGGGTCGGGCTATAACAGCTTGCTGTTTGGTTTTCTGGAGTACGGCTACAACCCTGGCTCCAACGAGCGCCTGTACAACCGGGCCGAGACCACGCTATGCCTGTCCACCGGCCGCGCGCTGGATTGCAGTGTGCGTAAAAAATTCAGCGGCGCGGGCTATCAAGCCATTCGTGCAGTCGGCAACTTCGTCGGCGACGGCACGCCAGGCATCCTGGTAGAAACGATGAACTACCAGCCTGGCTTGGCGCCAAAACCCTCGGGTAACCTACAAATGTGCCGGCTCCTGGGCGACGACACGACCGGCGACGCGAATGACACCCATATGGTGTGCCAGCCGTGGGGAGGGGTTAATTTGCCAGCGCCTAACGTTTTTCCAAATTTGGGAAACCAGGCGTATTTCATGGACTTGCTGGGCACCGGGCGCAACCAGTTGGTGCTGTATCACAGCGGTACCGTTGATTCCGCACGTAACTACCACGCAGACGGCCGTTGGGAGGTCTTCGCACCGATCGACGTTGCCGTTACTGGGCAAGCGCTCGATCGCATCCACCAGGTCACTAATGGCTTGGGTTCCACCTCTACAGTCGAATACACCGATGGCCTGCCTAGCGGCGTCGTCAGCCAGTCCGGCAGCAGCAATTTGGGTGATCCACTACACCTCACCGGTGGCGTCGGCAAACTGGTCAGCCGGCTGCGCACCGGCAATGGTGTCAGCGCGGAACGCACTGTCAGCTATCGTTACCAGGATGCGGCTATCGATCGGACCGGTCGCGGCTCGCTCGGTTTCGGTATCGTCAGTTCCTCCGATGAGCAGACCGGTGTCGTTACAACGACCCGATACCGGCAAGATTTTCCTTTCACCGGCATGGTCTCGTCGAGCACGACGACCTATGCCAACCAAGCTGTAGATTCCACGACTGCCAATGCTGTTATAGGGACAGTGCTGGACAGCACTACAAACATCCTGGATGTCATTGCCGGCTTCCCCTATATTAGGCAAAGCACGAGCGTACATAAAGACCTGGACGGCAGCGACCTGGGCACCAGCACCACCGTCAATCAGTACACCGATGGCTGGGGCAATCTGACTCAGCAAACTATTACCGTTGTCGGCGGTGGCCAGACGTACACGAGCACGACCGCAACTACGTTTACCAACGACAGCACGCTTTGGCTGATCGGCCGGCCGATATTGACGGCCGTCAACAAGAGCGACACGGTATCGGGCAGCCTGACGCGTACAACAGGTTTCACCAACGATCCTGCCACCGGTTTGCGGCTAACGCAAACGGTTGAACCCAACGATGCAACCCTGGCGCTGAGGATGACGACGACCTTTGGCCGCGACAGCTTCGGCAACGTCAATCGCACCACGCAAAGCTGGCAAGACCCGGCGAGCAACAGCGCGGTCAGCCGCATCGTCAGCGACATCACCTTCGAGCCGAACGGGCGCTTCCCGCAATTGGTCAAGAACGCGACCTGCTTCACCACAACTGGGGTCTGCCAATCGGAAACGCGCAGCTACGATCCAGCCAGTGGCACCCAAACCGGCCTGATCGGCCCCAACGGCTTGCCGACCACCTGGACGGTAGACGGCTTCGGCCGCGTGCTGACTGAATTGCACGCCGACCAGACCCAAACCAATTCCTACCGCAAGCAATGCGGCAGCAGTTGCCCTAACATCAACGGCAACATTCCGGCCAGCGTCAGCATTGCCGACAATGTGCTCGGCGGCGATCGCATCACTGTGCCTACCTTGGTCTACACCGATAGCGCCGGCCACGTATTGCGCACCCAAAGCTGGGGGTATTCGGGTCAGGACGGCGTATCCAACGCCGCGTCCGACGTAATCGTGACCGACCAGCGCTACGACACATTGGGCCGCCCATTTGAAGCAGACCAACCGCGCTTCATCAACGATGGCGCCGTTCTCGCGAGCCGCACGCTCTATGACCCGCTCAGCCGGGTGACCGATGTGATGACAATCGACGACCAAAGTGTCGGCACCAACGCGCTCTTGATCACCCACACGGACTATCACGGCTTGTCCAAGATCGTGACCAACCCCAGGCAGCAACAGAAGACCGACCAGGTTAGCGTTATCGGCCAGTTGGTGCAGAGCACCGACGCCATCGGAGGCGTCACGCTGTTTGGCTACGATCCCTTCGGCAATCTGAGCAAGACCACCGACCCCAAGGGCAACGTGGTCATCATCAACTACGATCTGCTGGGCCGCAAAACGCAGTTGCAAGATCCCGACCTTGGCATCGTACGCTACACTGTGAATCCGCGCGGATTGCTTATCAAACAGCAGAGTGCGAACGACTGTGCAAACGACTGTGCGACCGGCCGGGCAACCGTGTTTCGATACGACATGCTCGACCGCATGATCGCCCGTCTCGAACCCAATCTGGAAAGCCATTGGGTCTTTGATCAGCAACCTGGCGTCTCCAGTTGCGCCGCCAGCGCCAGTTGCGGCCAATTGATCGAAGCGTATACGCAACTGACCGCCGGCAAGGACTACGACCGGGTGCACAGCTATGACAGCCTCGGCCGGCCCTCCAGCACCGTCATCCAGCTCGACGTGCCCTACACCAGCAACATCCAGCACGATGCCTACGGCCGCGTGGTCACCATCAGCAATCAACGCGGCAGCTCTCCCGCCAAAGTGTTCGGCCAGCGCTACACCCCGTACGGCTACTTGGCCCAAATGGTGCGCACCGACAGCATCGGCACGCAAGTGCTGTGGCAAGCCACCCAGCATGACGCCGCTGCCCGCGTAACCCAGGCTATACAGGGCAACGGCCTGCAGATCGACCGCAGCTACAGCCCGCAAACAGGACGCCTGAGGGAAGGCAAGCTGACCAATGCGCAAACGCACGCGCAGCAACTGCTGGAAAGCTATTTCTACGACGCACTGGGCAACGTTAGCACGCGCAACCAGACCTGGAACAACAACAATCAGCCTGGCTTCGCAGAAAATTTCAGCTACGACGGCTTGAACCGCCTGTCCACCAGTCAGGTTGTAGGACAAGGAGTGCAGACGTTTACTTATGACGGCATCGGCAACCTCACCAGCAAGACTGGGGTCGGCAGCTATGCGTATCCCGTTCCTGGAGCCGGCGTCGTGCGGCCGCATGCGGTGACCGGGATAGCCAGCACCGGCGACGGCATCAACACCAGCTTTAATTACGATGCCAACGGCAACCTGTTGAACGGAGCAGGGCGCAGCCTGACCTGGACCAGCTTTGATATGCCGTTGACGATCACCAAAGGCAGCGAAAGCAGCCGGTTCGCGTACGGTCCCGAACACCAGCGAACCAAGCAGATCAAGAGCGGCAGCGTCAACAGTACTATCTACTATGCCGGTGCAATGGAAGTGGAAACCACCACGACCAACGCCACCACGGTCAAGACCTACTGGCCGACGGGACTGGGGGTCGAGATCGACAAGCCAAGCGCCGCCAGCGATCTGGAATGGACCCACACCGACCGCCTGGGTAGCATCATCGCCATCAGCGGCGCCAGCGGCACCCTGTCCGAGCAGTTGGAATACGACGCCTGGGGCAAACGCCGCACGCTGATCGGCGATGCCACCCCGGACACGCTGGACGGACAGGTCGACAACAAGGGCTTCACTGGACACGAAATGCTGGACCAGTTGGACCTGGTGCACATGAATGGACGGGTGTATGATCCTCTTGTGGCGCGTTTCATGAGCGCCGACCCGCTGATCCAGGACCCGACGCATAGCCAGAGCTATAATAGGTACACGTACGTATGGAATAATCCGACGAATTTGACGGATCCGACCGGATTCGGTTGTGAAACGCCGACGGGCTCGAACCTTTGCGCCAGAACGGAGGAGGCGTTCAATACCTTGGTGTCGATGGTCAATGTCGTCGGGGCTGCGTTTCGCGGGGAGAAAAGTGAACGTGCTACTACGCCGGCCAAGACCAACGCCCAAGGCAACACCCAGGTCGAGGTGAAGGCATTGACGCCGGCTTCGGGTGGTACTCCTGATTCGCCAAGTAGTGGTTCGCCAAGCGGAGCGGCAGTCAGTGGAGGTGCGTCTGCATGCGGTCAATGTAATAGGGGCGGACAGAACGGACTTGCAAATCTTTTTGAGCGTCTCAATAACCTAGTCCATGGTGAGGGCTTCACTTCAAATGCTGAAAACGCGGCGTGGGGTGCTGGTTTCAAAGCAGCGCAGGCGCAAGGTACTGATGCTGTTAATGCCTATCTCCGAAACAATCCATTGCCGTCAAATGCAACGGCAGCGGTGATTGGGACGGCGGGTGCAGGTGCTGTCACCGGTGTGTTCAGTGGGGCAGCAACAGCAACTGCAACAGCAACGACTACACTTGCCGAGGATTTAGGATCCGCTGCCCAACGAGCGGCACAGACAGTCGGCCCGGGTCGTGGACCGGTTTATGGAACCAGGGTGCATTCTGCATTTGAAAACGAAGTCAACGCTTTAGGTAAAGATAACGTACATACTGAAGTTTCATACCTTAACGGACAAGTTGTCCCTTACGGCACGAAAGGCTCCGTGAGGCTTGATGTAGTAAATGGCCCGGTCAATGCTCCAATTTCCGTCTACGATCTTAAAACGGGAAGCGCAGCTTTGACGCCAGCGCGTATTCAACAAATTCAATCAAATATCCCGGGCGGTAGTTCGGTACCAGTAATAGAGATTCGACCATGAAGAGCAAGGATTTTGTAGCGCTGGCGAAGCGACTGCTACCTAATATGCCAGGCTTTGCGGTAAAGGGGCCTATGGTGGCAATGCTGCCGGTGAAATTCGCGGTGCGGGGAATTTACTTTGAAGGGTCGAGCTTTGACACGAAGTCATTTTACGTCTGGGTATTCTTCCTGCCACTGTTTGTCCCGACAAGCAATGTGAGTTTCAACCTTGGTCGACGACTTCGTGTGCCTGCCGGTGGTGATCGCTGGAGTACTGATATGCCGAACCTGATGGGCGACCTTGCTGCGGCAGTAGAGCGAGATGCATTGCCGTTCTTGTCTGGCATTGAGTCCCCGTTAGACATAGCGAAGGCTGCGGAAAAAATACAAGCGCCCAAAGACCCGTACGTGCAGCAGGCAATTGCATATGCATGGGCGCGGGCAGGCGATACGGCACGAGCTTGCGATGAATTGGGAAAACTGGTGCGTTTACTCGATTCCAAGATCCCATGGCAGCATGCGATGAGCGATAGGGCTGAAGGGTTGAAGGCGAAGTTATTGGAAAGTCCAATGGAAGCAAAAGCTCAGCTCGAGGCTTGGGAGGTCGAAACTGTGCAGGGTTTGGGACTGGATAACTTCAAGTAAACACGCGGCCACGGCCGACAAAAGCCGCCCAGCCGGGTCTTCCGGTGAGGGCGTTTTTTTGTGCGCGCACGAAATCGCTCCAATATAACGATTTCAGCAAACTTAGGAAATTAGCCCAATACTCGCGTAGCTGCCTGGAGAAGCCATGAAAGTGAAGATGCTGCTTTTAGTCCTGCCTCTGATGATGGCTGTGGAGGCGGCCACCTGCGCCTTTCCTGTCACAGTCACAGCGTCCACGCAAGGCGACGCAGCTAAGCCAACCATTGTAGGGACAACTAATTTGCCGAGCGGTACCGAACTAATTGTTTCAGTTATCCACAAGGATCGCGCGTACAAAGCGCAATCTCAGGCCGTCGTTGACGCAAATGGCGCTTTCACAGCTGGCCCTTATAGCGACAAAGGAACATCGTTTGCCCCGGGTAAGTATCAAATACAAGTATTGATGCCGGTGAGTGTGGGACAACCATCCCCAGTGACATCTGTTATTGGAAGCAGGGGACAAAACATTAGTGGTCCTTATGTTCAAAATGGGCCGAGCGGTTTGGGCAAGATTGTTGAGTTCACTACCACGTTTATCGTCACAGGGGCAGCTAACAAATCGGATGACGCCCAAGCGAAAAAAAAGGCTCAAACTGACGACCAAGTATATTTTGAAAGAAACTGTTATGAAACAATTGATATGGCAAGTCGCCTTGTGGATCAGGGTAAACTCGTAGCCCCGAAAATCGAAGGTGTCAAACGGCAAAAGAAAATTGATGCCTGCTTAAGGGAGATGCGCAAGAAATGACGCTAGCCAACAAGGCGCTCAGGCATCCCGACCGTCCCTCGAGTCAGGCCGACTGAGCGGCTTGCTCATATATCCATTTTGAAATAATAAGCGACCTTATTATTACTTTTGGGCGTATGTGTCATTTTCGGCTTTAGAATGTGGTGAAAGCTGCGATTCTCGAAATCACGCCTGGGAAGACCGACCCTCGGTTATCTTTTTTGCTTGAATAATCGATTTCCGCTTCTGAATTAGGCGCCAGTCCAGATCGGGGAATTTCTTGCCTAGACCTATCGGCGCAAAAAGACGCATCAAGGAGATAGCGAAGCACTCGTATGGAAAGAGATTCGTTTTCTGTCGGAATGTGCTCGCCACGTTGTTAAAGATTGAGCGGGCCGTTGGGGTGTGACGAAATTCCGTCGCCAACGCGTTTCATTCCCTTAAGCCGAGCGGACTGTTCCTCGATTAGGTTCGCACGATCAGACGACGTGATATGCGCGGCTAGCCATGAATACTCCTCCTTCAGCCCTGAGGTTTTGATGATGCTGGCGAGCGCGTGAGCGTCTTCCACCAAGCCGTAGCCGTCGAGCGAATCGAATGGGCTGTCTCTCACGTGAACTGAGAGAAATACCCGCAAGCCGTCGTCAGTTGAGCAAATCTTCTTCACTGCCTCGTAGGTCTCCTCATACGCGAAATTCAGCTGCGCGAAGCGATAAAGGATCGCATGCATCCTTGGAATCTTCGCAATTGTGCCCAGTTCGACCGACTCCATGACTCTTGTTGACCAGGCGGCAATCGCCTCGTCAACCACGCCGCCGTTGGCCACGAGTTGTGCTTCTGGCGACTTGATCAGTTCCGGGTGCACAACCCACTTTCCCTGCTCTGCAGCGGCTTCGAGCAATACCTTCTCCGAGATCGACAATGGAGCGTTTGCGATGATCTGCTTAAAGCATTCGTTTCGCTTGTCCGGATCCGCTTTCCTTACTAGCCTCGCTAAGACTTTCGCAAACAGTTCGGACACATCGTTTGCCAACTCGGAGGCGGATTCGGCGAGTTTAGCGCGATTGATAATAGCATCCGAGCATCCGCTCGCGTCGAGCTCCGGACAAGAGGGAAGGTAGTTGTATATCCACTCAAGCAGGAAGTCCAACTCCGCCCGATTCCCCGTCGCAAGTGCCTCCACAAGGAGGTCCGGCTGCGACAGTTTTTTGTGAATGTCACTCGCCTCAGGGACGCTTTCAAGGGACATCATACGGAAGTAACGAGCTAGCCGATCGGGATCTGCAATGTGCAATTCATCCTCAGGTACGCGCTCGTGTTTTCCGCCGCCTTCGGAAAAAAGGAATGCGCAAGCCTTCGAAGCCGCCATCCGGTCAGGTTCCAGGTCCGGTAAATATTTCGCCCATTTGGGCTGATCGCTTTTCCGTTCAGCCTCAAGTGCCATCCAATCAGTCCAGTCGAAGTCCTCGTCGTTGAATTCGAAATCTCCTCGGAACGCATGTCCAGTGAAGTCGGTCGGATGGTGGTGGACGCTTTCGCGAATCTGCGGAAAGCGCTGGGACACCGCCTCGAACACGATAACGTCCGTTGCATTGACCTCATTTCTCGTGGCGGGAAGGCTCAGCATGAGTCGGTTCATTAGGCGGACCACATCCCTCGGATGTCGGGCGAGCTTCGTGAGGATGCCTACTGCCTTCGGGTAGCCAGAGGCTTCGAAATCACGAAGTTCGATGCCAAGTGTCGCAAGCAGTGCCTGTACCTCTTTGTCAATAAAATTTCTGAGTTGGTATTCGAACAGAGGCGGGATCGGGTAGGCTACCTGAACTATCTTCTCAAGGTACGACAAGCCGGAGGCGGTGCTACCATTTCCTAGGGCCGCCGCAACGACATCGCGGTCGTATGCGAGAAGGTAGGTCGTTCTCGGGAAGTCGGCGACGGCCTTAATCGCCTGGACGATGATACGGATCTCGTCCGCGGGAAGTCGGTCTACGTCATCCACTATCACCACTATTGGACGGTCGAGGTCGTGCAGGGCCTCGACCACCTCGGCCTTCTTTTTCGCGAGATCAAGCGTAGGCAGCAGCTTCTTCATGTCGTCGAGCGCGTCGCGTGCCGCCTTCGTGCCGTCGGCAGCCCCTTCAGCGATCTCCGCGACGTCCTCGGCGATATTTCCGGCAAACGCTACACCTGGTACGTACTTGAGGTACTTAAGGTGTTTGATCAGTCCTATGTATCCGAGGAGTTTCTCTCCGGCCTTGATTGCCTTCTCGGGAGCGGCCGAGTCCACGTTAATCGCTGCGGCGATTTGGGTCACGAGCGCGTCGACAAGCGCTCCAGTATTGCTGACCATCCAGGGGTTGAAGTCGACGACAATCGCCTTCGCACCTGCGTCGCCGCACTCTGGCAACGCCTTCTTCACGAAGCCGATGACTGTGCTTTTGCCGCTCCCCCATCCACCTTCGATACCCACTACAAGGCCATCGCCCGCGCTAACCGATAGGAGAGCTCTGGCGAGGTGCATCGCAAATTGCGTGCGCCCGAGGGCGTCGGATTCTGCGGGACGGTCGGACATGTAGTTCGGTACTGTCATATCGCTCTTTACGTTAGTTGATTGAAGGCCGGTTCTCGCGGAGGATATCAATGTATCATTGCTTGTCAAAAGCTATTCATCACATTTTCATGCGCCAGTCCTCCACTGGTGAATTGGTGCCGATAGAGTAATTACAGGTAAGGCTGTGCCGTTTCAGTTTGTTCCAAATGTTTGGTAGTGAAAGTTTCGACGAATGTTTAACCTTTTAGAATGCCAATTTATTGTACTTTTGCAGCGGCAGGTTCGTCTAAGGTCTCTTGAGTTTCCAAACCCTCTTCTACTTGTTGAGTGCGGTTTTTTAGAAGCTCATCACTTTTGGTTGAAAGCTTTTTGGCAATAGCAGAGAATCCAGGAATTTTTGAAAGAGATTGAACGGATTCGGCGAGCCTTACGCTATTTTCGAGTGCTTCCATTAACGGATGGTCTGACTTCTGATAATTAGTAATGAGTTTTCCTGGGTTCTCGGCACTTACTTGAAGTACGTTAAACAAAAGTCGAGTTCTCAATTCGTCCTTGATGCTGCTGTCTTTCGGTAAAGAGTCGATTTGATTAGAAAGGCCTGAGAATGTTTTTCCAAGAACTGACTTATGGGTGTATTCCTCAATTAGGCGCTTTGATAGATTCGCCTTTTTGTTGGCTGAGTACGCCATCCATAGCACTGGAAAGTAAATGGGAAGAATTGCGGCAACTAGGTTGGGAGTACCTTGAATTACAAGTGCTAACGCTTTTCCTTCCCAGAATATGAAGTACATGTTTACAACTATTGGAATGCAGGAAATACAAATCATCCCTATGATCGCGCGTTGGAATACTTTATTGAATTCGGCTAACGAATTTGTTTCGTCGTCCTTCTTTTGATCATATGCTGCGCTTAATCCTGCGGCCATCGCGCCAGGTAGCAGATTTTTGAGCTGTTCTGTAACTGAGTCGACGGAACCCTTTGCTGTATCTAGCAAATTTGCGAATGATGTTTTTTGATTTTCTAGTTCGTTAGCTTGTTGGCCACGCACTCTTTCTATAACTTTTTTGACCTCCGCCTCTAGTCCTTGCGCCTGTTCTTTTATAGTTGAATATGAGCGCTCCAACTCGTCTTTGGTGCCGTCGATATGCTGGGAGCTTCCGTCGTCGATGTTGACGTCTTGCCCGTATATCTGTTTATGCAATTCATCTATTTCAGCTTTTCTTTTGAGCGAGTGGTTTAGCAACGCCGTCATACTGTCGCCGAGGGTTTTACTTTCGGAAAGAAGTTCCTGTACAGATTTAACGTCTTCAGGCAGTGTTTTGCTTGTTGATAAATGTTTATCAATAGCTTGGATTTTGACGGCAACTTCATCTGCAGATGCGTCTATGCTCTGTTTAGTTGTAACTAGACTGTCGTAAATGCTCAGCGTATTTGCAATTTTTTCGCTCAGGGATGAACTATGCTCAAGGGCAGTTTGCTTTTCAGCGCGAATTTCGTTGAGATCGCTGGTAGCTTGAGATTTATAATTTCTCAAAGCTTCAAGTAATTCATTTACTTCTTCACCTGTCTTTCGAACAGTGTTTTCGATTGCGATCACATTGTTGGCGGCAGCTTTAGCAATTTCGTCGGAATCGGTTGCTCTGTTTCGTAACTCTTGACGGATGCTTTCAAATTTCGAGTTAACCTCATCGCGGTATGCATCAAAAACTGTCTCGTCAACTTTTTTATCAAAGACTCCCATATTTCTCTCACCCTGTAGTTATGTTGTATTTTTTTAAAACATTTCCATTATTGCATTCTATCGTTTGACTTTCCGTGACGCAACGATGTAGGCGTAGAGGCGGCTGCACAACAGTAAAATATCCTGCCATGACCGAAGTAATGTAGCTTTGCTTGTTCCTGGAACTGGAGTGGTTGGCGCCTCTCAGGGCGGCCAGAGGGATTTTTAGCTGGGTATTCCCAGCTCGTGTTTGGACGGCAAGGTGGGCACTAAAGGTTGGTGTCGTCGATTTCACCAATTTACTTTATGGTTTTTTTCCGTAGCCGCATGGCGTTCATCGTCAAGCGCATGCAAATAAATATCAGTAGTGCTGATCGACGAATGTCCTAAGTTATCGCGAACGAACAGTAGATCTACATCGCCATTTGCCATGTCGGTCGCCGCCGTGTGCCTGAGCCAATGCGCTGAGGCCGCCATTATTCGGTCCGCATCGGCTTGAAAATCTTCCCCCTTCATGCGTAGCCGCGCCGCCGTGTGTTCGAACACTTTCTTGATAATCGCATGTAGGCCGCCGCGCGTGAGATGGCGCCGCTGGTCGCCAATCGGAAGCAGCAGGGGGATGTCCTCCCCAGAGATCGGCGCTGCACTCAATCCCTTTTCACGGCGGTAACGCGCGAGCTCGACCATCAATTCGCTGGTCGCCGGTACTATCCTCAGCACATCGCCTTTACCTAACACTTCCAGCCACCATTGATCTTCACCGTCTTGATCTTTTCGAAGTAAGAAGTTGCCCATCGAATTTTCGACGACTTCACTGATGCGCAAGCCGCAGATATACATCAAAGAAAACAGCCAGCGCAGCCGGAAATAGTGCTCCCGGTGTCGATCAGTCTCCTTGGGCATTTGCTCAATCGTCAGTTTGACCTCGCGCCACAATTGGTCTTCGAGATACCTGGTGATACGGCGTTTGTTCTTTCTCCCCCTCTGGCGCGAAAGCGACAAAGGATTCCCTGCCAGATAGCCAGCGTTGACCAGCCACGAGAATAGGGTATTCAGAATGATGAACGCCTGGCGCCGGCTGGAGGGGGAGAGCGGCCCCGCGAATGGTCGCCACTCGGGATGGGCGCGCGCGAATTTCCGGCCATCCCGCATGATCCAGCGAACTGCAGGTTGCGGGTTTTCAAGGAAAACTTGATACATTAACAAATCTTCATGCGTCAACGACGAAAGCGCTTTGCCAAGCTGGAACGTTGACCACAGCAACAGGCGCTCCGCTTCCTTGCGATAGTTATCAAAGGTCGTCTTGGTGTCATGAAAGCGCGCCAGCCACGCCTTGATGGCGTCAATGTCGTTGCTGGCAGAGACTTGAGGGCGGTTGCCGTACGCGCGGTTGGTTCCGTGGCTGCCATCCAAAGCGGCTACCAGCGACACCTGTTCCAGCGGAGCGGGGCCGGCGACCGCCGGCAAAATAGCGTTTTGATCGTTCATTTTCGTAGCGACGCACAGGATTATCGATACTCCATTTTAATCGACATTATAAAGCTAATGTCATATTTTAACGGTGAAAAGTATGATATATAACGTAATACGTAGCATTGTTAATTAAATTATGTTGAAAGGCTTCCCGTGGAAATTTCTTGAATGAAAAACAATTAATCGCGAAAATTGACCACCTAAGGATACAATTCACTAACACTCAGGAGTTGTATCGGGAAGTTTGCGTGCTGCCATTTTTTTGATATGGACTGACGCCGACTGCCAACAAACTGTATCAATTGGCGCGCAAGGGAAGCATGTCGGCGCCGGCCGATGCCCTCGCCAAATTTTGGGGGGGATTTGCGCGATAAAAATAGGGGTAGGATCGAACACCCGGATCTACCGGAGACGTTGAAGGTTGCCACGGCCGACCTATCCGTGGCGCTTTGGGTCACCGCACAGGCGCAAGCGCAGAACTCTCTGATTGGCATAGGTGTCGTTTTTTTACCTAATATTAGCCAAGGTAGCGTAGTTGCCTGATCTTGGACAGCCAGCTCTCACGACTGACCAAGACGTTCCAGGGAGTGTTGCCGATTTCGCATAAAGCAGAGCTGATTAACTGGTCAACTATAAATATTGGTATTTCTTGTTGCTCTGTACACTTGGGCTCCCCGGAATTTGTAAAAGCGTCCCACATTTGCTGCACTACAGACGCCAATGAATGACCAACCGGAAGCCGCAGAATTTTGTCATATTCTTCCAGTACCGCGCGCAACTCTAGCAATGTACAGATCCCGGGGAAATCAACTAGATGACCAAATCGACCTTTAATCCTGTTCTGTACGGGAGTTAGCCAATCAGTCGTTTCTGAAAAAATGATGAATGTGCGTATTCCCGTTAAATTAAGCTCTTGCATTACCTCCAATACAACATCGAGCTCCCAATCCTCGACGTAAGACCAAACTTCATCGATGACAAGAATCATCAAATTGCTTTTTGACGAATTAATAGCAGAACGGACGTTATCTAGGAGTTCTCCCATTGTTGGAGATCTCATTTGCGGGGAGCAAAGTAGGGGCATTCCATCGACCTCGGAAGCCATCTTGGAGAGGAGGCCAAACTCGTTCCAAGAGCCGTGATTGGGCACGCTTACGTGAATACAGAACACCCTTTTCTGGAGCCGCAGTTCTAAGGTGTGCTTTAAAGCGTAATGAAATGCCCAAGTTTTACCGACTCCTGCCGGACCACGAACTGAGCAACCAGGTGCGCCTTTAATAATTAAATTTCCGATCCCGTCCAGTACAGCCGTTAATGCGGGTGTCGGAACACCCCGCATCTCTGGATGATCGAAAATATTCATGTTCGTTTTCCTGAGCAGAAGACCACAAGATCGGTGCCGATTCGGTAATTATGGATAGAATAGGTGCATTCTCAAGCTATTTAATTCATTTTTAGCCAATTAGTAAGTTTGACGTATAAATTTCGCTAAATAGAAGAAACGTTCCCGAATGGCATAAGTTCATCGATAACAAATTTAATTCGGTTCAAGAATGCTCAGAATTTCTTCATTGTCTTCGGGGGGCACTTTTGCTTCACCGGACGCGCGCTATTCTTTCGGTATGGAATGACTCCGACGGCGAATAAACTGTGCCTACTCGTGCTACGAGGAAGCATGTCGGTACCGGCTGACGCGATAGACAGGACTGCTCAAATTTGGGTATAGTGGGGCTGCAGAGCGCAAAGTTGGCTGCCCCGGGGAGGCAAGAGCTGATGGCGGAACACCATGAATTACCCGGAATTTGTGTGGTGTGAGACCTCTGCTCCTTGGTTGACAGGCGGACAGCAGCCAAAGTAAAGGCGAGCAAAACGCTCGCCTTTACTTTTTATGGCCTCTGACGCAGAAGTTCCATTCATGGCAATGCTTGTAGCTATAGCGCCGCAACCGATCACTTTAAGGGCGGCGCAACTTTACTCAATAACACTTCATTAGAGAGAAATTTACGTAATTCTATCGGGTAGAAAAGTAGGCGTTTGCGTTTAACGTAAGGGTGTCAGGTAAAAGCGGAATTGGCCAAAAACTGCTTTCCCCGACATCTTTGCGTTAAAACACCCGACAGATTTACGTTAGAGCGCTCTAGAGTGCTAGATTTACGTTAGAGCGTGCGCGTACTGTTTCAGCTTAATAGGTAAGGAACAAATTTACGCAAAAAACGGGAACAAATTTATGCAAACTAACGAATATGCGGGCTAAGCGTTTCAAAATTGCGTAGGCTATTTTACATAATATAAATTATGCGAAATCAAGGAGACGTCGTCGTCAGGGAATACGCTCGATTAATTGGACGGAATTTGCCCTGGCAATATGGACATGGTTTAAGCCTCCCACACTTCAAACGGCAGCAAGCTAAGAAGTCTAAAATCTCACGCTTTGGAACGCCTGCTAACAGCAGGCGTTTTTTTTGAGCCTCAATTTTCCGATAACACCGACGCCGTTTTGCGTCCAAGGATTTCCAAGCACGAAATGAGCGAAGATGCCAGTATTGAGCCGCAATTAAATTTAAGCACTGTTGCTTTTCTGCGTCACTTAATTGGTCGAATGGGAAAAGTTCAAGCTGTCGCAATTTGCTGAAAAGCAAGTATTTTAATGCAAAGATGCTAACGGCGCTAACTTTGCACGGGCGCTCATGCTGTCTACATGATGGGGCCGGTTTGGTTTGAGCGCTCCAGAAGAAACACGAGCTCGGTATGCCCGGCTAAAAATCCCTCTGGTCGCCCTGAGAGGCGTTGACCGCTCCAGTTCGGACTGGAGACCCGGCTACCTTGCTTCGATCATGGCAGGGATATTTTACGGCTTTGCCGCCGCCTTTACATCCACTACCAAACGCTCGCCAATAGATACTTAGAGGAAAAGCAGGAAATATTGCACTCAAATTTGATAACGCAGCTACTATTGACCTTCACCACCCAACTGTCCCGGAGGCAGCATGTCTATCACAGAGCAGGCGCTACATCACGCACTGAGCGCCGATAAACGAGTAACACCAGAAACTCAATGGGTAGTCCATTTTTCTGATGGCACGAAGCAATCAGGAATGTTAGTAATTATGTTAGGTGACTCCTTTTATCTGAAGAAAGACGAACGTTCCCGGATATTTTATGGAAATTCTGCGCAAGTCACCTTTATGTATCCTATGACAGACGACGCTAAGGCTATGCCCGTGTCATAGTAAGAAAAAGCCCCAACGTTGGGGCTTTGTTATTTCTTGCTCTTGGTTGCCTGTGCAGGCTCCCATATTGGAACACTGAATTTGCGCGCTTTGTTGACCAAATCTTTGTCGATGGCAGCTAGCGGCACATCCATCCTCACTGCCAAATCAAAATACGTGGCATCGTAGGCCTTTAATTCCCAACGAACCGCCCTATTGATAGACTCTTCAATGCTGTAGCTGCTTGGCACTATATCTGTGGTCATTACATCGATAAACCGCGCCGCCTGAGCCACTGTAGATTCCGATATCAAGCCCTTATTTTTGGCCTTCAGCAAAGCATAGGGCACTTCGACAAAGAAGATGTCAGGGACAATGAAGGTAATTTGCTGTTTTTGGAAGGCGCGAAGAACAGAGAGCGCATAATCTTTGCGCTCTCCGGGAGGATCGATAAACCATGCAAGGGCCACGCCTGCGTCTATAACTACGACCTCAGACACGGCGATTACGGACGTTAGACAGGAATTTTCGGGAGTCGGTGCCTGTTGTTCTGGCTTCAGCTTCTTTCAAAATTCGCTTTGCCAGATTCCGGGCCTCATCCGCGTTTTCGCTTGAGCGGCGAATCACCATGTATTCGCCTGCGGACACTTGCACGCTACGCGCAGGTTTTCCGCGCCTGATGATCGTTAGCGCTTCGCTATTGTCTGGAATTTCCGTTTTTGCATTGGCAATGGTCATTGCTGACATGATTACCTCCTAATAGTAACAAATGCAATTATAGCAGTTAGTGTTTCTTGCGCTTGCGGAATTGCCCGCTTAAAGGGGGCGTCATGGAAATTCAAAGACCCAGGCCCCCAAAATTAAATTTGGTATCGAGAACCTGCAGACAGCCAAAATGGGCGTTTTTCAGCTCCACCAGGTCAAATAATATTCGGTATAAACCGGAAAGAAACAACCTTGCAATACTCTGCATATTCGGCATCGGTATAGCGTAAATGCCTTTCCTCGGTCACAGCACGGAAATAGTAGACCATCGTCCAAACGGACATGCCCAGTGCGATCATGAACCAATTGCCGCCACTGATGTAAGCACCGGCGATCAGCGGCACTACTGATATCCACCAAGCCGCCAGCTTGAGAGAGTAGGCCGGATGCCGAATCCAACGATACAACCCCGATCTGACCACTCCCCTACTCGTCAAGTTGCTGGCCTTCAGGCCCAACGACCACGACGCAGACGCATAACCGGCCAACGCCACCAGCAAAATCACATCCATAGCCACCGTCAACGGATAGCCGAACAACTCCAGACCATTAAAAGACTCGGTCGATAGCCGCGGGAAAAAAGCAAAGGCGGCATAGTTAAAGGGCTGATAGCAGCACAGACAGAAAAACCAACCGGAGAATGTAGGGTCGACACTCTTGATCGTGTTTTTCAGGAACGGCGCATCCAGCAGGTAGCCAAACACGAAAGGCAGCACGTCGAGCAGAAACAAGCCGTGCATCAGCAAGTCGTGGACATAAGACATGTAGACATACATCCACGGCTCAGCCTGTAAGGTCTCACTGGCCAGTACGATCTTGATCAATGCATTATTGAAGCCCACCAACTGACTGATGGTCGCACTGAAAATAAAAGGCACGAAAACCGCCTTCAGCAGCAGATACAAAAACGCCTGTTTGTGTACATGCTCCAGCTGGGCCCGACTGCCCACTATGCGCCCATACAACCAAGCCAGCGCAATCAGACTGGCTGAGCGCTTGTCACGATAGTACGCATAGTACGGCACCAGCAACACCGCATAGCTTAAAAACAGATAGCGCAAAGCCAGCTCGGTACTAACCACGATATCGGTTCTTTCGTACAGCGTCGGTGTCCATACGGCAAAAAAAGTACGGATGAAATAGTCGTTGTACTGAGTGAAAAACAGATAGCCGAGGTAAAACACCGCGACCGTCGAAAAATAATTGGCCGCCAGCTGGAGAACGCGGGCGGAACTGTTTTGCATCGCTAATGTATTCATGCTTATCCTTTTGGTGTATTGACGCGGACCGGGCGCTCGTAAGGCATCACAACGACGCTGGGCCGATTCGGCAGCTCTGGCGTAGCTTGCTTGCCTTGCTCATTTAGCACTACCGCATTAGGTTGATATGACGCCACCTGACCGCCTGCAGGCGCCCTATCCTTGCTGCTCTTGCCTGCCACGTCAAAATCTTGGAAATAGCCATTCTTGACGATCTCCCGGCAGAGGTTGTCCGGCATCGATATCGGCGTGGCTTGCTGGGTGTAGCAGCTGCACCGGCTCTTGGTGGACATGCACGCGACTGGAGCCGGAGCAACCGTAGGCGCTGTCAGTTCGTCATATTTGGGCGCTGTGAACGGCAGACCATCCACGCGAGGCGTGTTTTCATAAACGTACTGCTTGGCATCCTCTTTAGCGTTTTGATAGCTGGAGGATTTTTTGTTCCCATTGGCCGCTGGAGCTGGCGACAGCTGGGCCGCTGCATTGGCTGGCAGCGCATCAGCCTCAGTATGTTTCTTGGTGAACTTATAGACATACACCGCTGCCGCGATCAACAACACCGGCACGGCCAGCAACACAAAGAAACGCATTGGGATATTGCGTTTAACTGTATGCACTTCAGCCGACTTATAGTAGCCATAGGCGGCTTTATCGAATTTCCAATTGTGCTTGACCGAGTCCTTGCGCCCTGCCGGTTTATCGCAATTATCCCGAGCCTCGCCCCACTCGTGTATGGTTGCACGCTCAGTACCGAACACGCGCCTTACATGCCTATGATTGCCGGTCAATCGCCGCACGGACGCATCAGCGAGCATAGGATGCTGGGTAATCAAAAATAAATCTACGCCACCATGGCGATGGGTCTCCAGCTGTTCAACGTACTTAGGCACATCCTTGCTAATCGTCCTAGGTCGGAAAATCCGCTGGCATTCATCAATGACCACAATGGCATTAGGCGGAACCTCGTACCATTTCTCTGCATCGATCAATTCCCATGGCAACTTCAATTCATTGATGCCGGAATAAAAAACAGGCCGGTTGTCCTTTTCCGCCAGAGCTTTTATATAAGACAACGCAAACAATGTCTTGCCATTGCCGGGTAATCCAGTAATCAGGTTAATCATTTCTTGATCACCATTTTTGTGAGCTTGTCACTACCGGCCAGCTTGACGGCCAGTGAAGCGGCGAACGCGGACACGATCAGCGATAGCGCCTTGTCCACCCACAGCCAGCCGAGAAACGAACCAATCTCAGCGGGCATACCGAACAGGGAGGACTTCATAGAACTCACCAGAAAATCCGTGCTTGCTGAAAAGCCGGTATACGTCACATAGCTAACGAACATAGCCAACAAAACGCGACCGACCAGCGACGCGGCAATCTGCACCAAACCGCCCAATAGGGCTGCTACGAGAAATTGCATATCAACTCCTTAAAATGGAACCCGACACCGTCCGATAGCTGGCGATCGACGCGAGCAGCATGATTGCGTAGCGGAGAGCGATCAGGTAGGGGCACGTTTGAGAAAATGGAATGATGATAGAGAACCCCATCACGCTAAATGTCTTGTCTATGAAGCAGGAGCCGCCCATGCCCCAGCCGTTCGAATCAAGCCGGTTTTGAGAGAGATCAACCGTTTGCGCATTGTCGATACTCGGATAGCTGTTTTTCATCGGGTCTTCACCGGCCAGCAACTGCCTGCCTAAAATGACCTGAGGATTTTTTTCGTCGTGATCTTCGCAATATTGCTGGCGCTGCTTCTGCAGGATCGCGCAAGTGATCGCATCACCATCGCAGGTAGTTTGACCGCAATCGCCCTGGACGCTGGAGTTATGACAGACATTCAACTCAGGATGCCTAGTGCAAAAGTCATCCTCGCCACCACCGCCATTACTTGAGCCGGTGCTAGAACCAGCACTGCTGCCTGCACTTGAGCCTGCACTAGACCCGGCACTACTACCTGCGCTTGAACCTGCACTAGACCCAGCACTACTACCTGCGCTTGAACCTGTGCTAGACCCGGCACTACTACCTGCGCTTGAACCTGCACTAGACCCAGCACTACTACCTGCGCTTGAACCTGTGCTAGACCCGGCACTACTACCTGCGCTTGAACCTGTGCTAGACCCAGCACTACTGCCTGCGCTTGAACCTGTGCTAGACCCAGCACTACTACCTGCACTTGAGCCTGCGCTAGACCCGGCACTACTACCTGCGCTTGAACCTGTGCTAGACCCGGCACTACTGCCCGTACTGGAGCCAGTACTACTGCCCGCACTGGAACCCTGCCCAGCGCTTGAGCCAGATGTTGAACCTGCACTAGACCCTGCGCTACTTCCCGTACTACTGCCTGCACTAGAGCCAGCGCTTGAACCGGTGCTACTACCTGCGCTAGAGCCATCACCAGCACTCGAACCAGCGCTTGAGCCATCACTACTACCGGCACTACTGCCCGCACTGGAACCGGCACTCGAGCCTGCACTACTACCGGCACTAGAGCCATCACCCGCGCTCGAACCGGTGCTTGAACCAGCACTACTACCCGCACTGCTACCTGCGCTGGAACCAGACCCGGCATTTGAACCGGCATTCGAGCCAGCGCTACTACCTGCACTGCTGCCAGAACTGGAACCACCGCTACCGCCACCTGGAACACATACAGGCACATTATTCACAACACCTGCAGCCGAACCAGCCGGGCAATCAGTGGGGGGAGACGCCGCAGGTCTACAGTCAATGTTAGAGCCTATGAATGTGTCAGGCGTAAAATGATCTCCGACTGCAATCACACCCCAGCATTGGAACGAAGTGCCTTTACCATCAGAACCGCTCGGAGTTGGATTCTTCGGACCGCAATGCACCCAAGACGAACCAGCACAAATCGCAGCACATGCCCCCATGGAATCCTGACCGCCGTTACAGTAAAAATCATCCGCGAACGCTGACCAAGAAACGAAGAAAAGAAACACGGCAAATAGTTTATTTAGCTTCATTTTTCTTTACCCTTGAGAGGATGTAATCAGCCCTTTCCTGTGCATCTTTTCTTAACTTCTGAAACTCCGGCGAAACCTTTCCTGTACGGTCGCCACCGGCTGGGCCAAACGCCTTAGCTACATCGACACCAGTGCAGGAAGACGCAAACACACTCTCCTTCTTCTTCGTGTAGCAGTAGAAGGTAAATATGTTTTTCTGGATATTTGTAATCACCGGCATGGAGCCCGGACTCATTGCATCGCAATAGTCTTTCGGATGCGAAAATTTACCGGCACACAGCAATTTGACTTGCTGGGCATGGGCACTGCCGACAGTCAGCAAGGTCAGGAGGAAAACAGTATCCAGAACCCGCCGCAGACCGCGATTAGAACGATTAATCCAAGCATTTTGAGTTCTCATAGTCGTTAACGAAAAAAAGGGAGCCGAAGCTCCCTACTGCAGCTGGAAATTAGAGTGCGCGAGCAATCCACTTGAATACTTTTGTGCCGACTACTACGACTAGTACTGCCGCACCGACTACGCCGACCGCTGCACCGGCATCGGTGATAGCTGATGTCACGCTCGATGTATCCACGCCGGCAGCGTTCGCGCCAGTAGCAGCCGCAGCCATCGCAGCAATAGCTGCCAGCTTCAATTTATTCGATTTCTTCATTTGCATTTCCTTTCAATGTATTCGCCACTTGTTTGATTCCCCAAGCTAGAGCCCACAATGCACAAACCGCCATCGAGATTTCTAGACCTTGAGCAGGTGTGAGATTGGCCAGTGACGATTCAGCCACCTCCGCACCTGACTGAAGCACATAGCTGCATGTGCTCAAATCCGTTTTATCTGGCTCTGGCACCAGCTTGAGCGAGCCGTCAGGGTTCGTACTTGCTGATACGCAGATAGCCATTTTTACGCTGCCTTCGGAGCTGGTCCGGTCGATTCACGCAGCATAGGAACAATCTTGGTCACCAGCTGGCTGGTCACCTTGCCGTTACTCTCCATCAGGATGTCGATCTCGGCGATGAACGGGAAAGGATTGTGTGAAATGGCCTTGACCAAAGCCGAGTCCTGACACTTCAGTTCTTGCGTGCAGACGCCCCACGACGTTTCGCCCTTCAGGTCAACGTCAGTGAAAATCTTGCCGCTGTCCATGTCCTTGCCGTCGATAGTCCCTTTAAATATCTTGGCCCCGCGTATAGTTACTCTTGCTTTGACTTCCATGGTCATTCCCTCATTGATTCGGTCTCTGGAGCGTGCGAGCCGTACACGTGCCTTGCCAAGGCTGATTTGTACATTGAGGCCGGTATCCCTTTGACTCGGATATCCGCGATCAATGAGGCGTAATCGTCAGAGTAGAATTTCGACGCTTGGTCGATGGTCTTGCCGTATTGGTTGCGCAGGTGCTCCAGCTTCCTTGCCAGCTCACTTTCATGCTGGCGCTGCAGCGTTGGAATCTTGCGCGAGGCCGTTGCTACAAAGCCTTCCAGCGCTTTATGGGCACCGGCAAAATACTCGGCGCGTTTCAATATCACGTCGTGCGGAATGACGCGATTTTTGTTGTGTAGCTCAATCTCGATGCGGAGCCAGTTGGAATCTTGATTACCCAATTGTTTACCTTTCTCGTAGGCGCGAACGAGCTTCCCTGATGCTCTGCGACCTATCTCAAACGTGCGTCCGAGACAGCCGAGCGAATGAATATCGCCGCCCTCATGTTTGTAGTATTTCGGGATACGTCCACCGCTGTTGAATTCGCCAGCCATGTACATCTCTTCTATCTGCCCGATGGTGCATTCCCCATCGAGAAAATCCATCGCCAAGTCACAACGCGTAATGCGTGCGTCTAGGTCTTGCATCGTGGCGTACACCGCTTGCCAGTCATCGACGATGGCGCAGCCAGTACCGCTCAGATCGACGCAAATCGTGCCGCCGACGTTGTCGCCTCCACAGGCCACAATCGCGAGCCTGATCATTTCGCCGTCAATGAAAGCCATTACGTCGTGGCTGGCCTGATAGCCATGCAGACCGCGCTTGCTGGCGACCATCGTGACCGGCAAAGGAAACCAGAGCTTGAAATACCGGTTCATCTGCTCCAGGGCGTGGGAAATCGCGCCGGTAGGAAGGAAGGTAAAGCGAAGCCAGTCCACTATGACGCCCTGCTCCGTGGGGAGACTTTCACCCCGTTTTACAGGACGGGGTGAAGTGCCTGCGGCACCACCACGGGCGCGCAAGCGCGCTCCGCTGGCGGTTGCCGCTGGCACTTCGTTGTTTTGCAGATTCGGGGAATTAGTCATTGAGTTTTCGTGACGCGTCACGGAAATTAGTTGGAGGAGGAATCTAAAACGAGCTTTGCGGCCTTCTTGCGCAGCCTGTATGCCTTTGCTCGTTGTGCGGGAGTCATCGCGTCAGGCTTGCGCGGACGGCCTCTCTGGGGCGTTGCAAACGCGTCACGGGTAAACCGGTCCTCTGGCTGTTTCATGGTAAAGTTGCTCCGATTCATTTCTATCGAAATCATTTCGACAGAAATGTAGCATTTCCATAGAAATGTTGTCCATGGAGGAATTTTTGATGAAAAGCGTGAAATTTTTAGAAAAGTTGCAGTCAGAGCAACAAATCAACATTACAGAGATGGCAAAACTGCTGCATATCACTCAACCGGCAATGAGCAATATTCTTGCTGGGCGCAGAATCATGGAAAACGAGACATGCATCGCGGTAGCGATCGCACTAAAGATAGACCCGATGAAAATCATCATGGCAGCGGACATGGACCGCGCGGAAAAGACGGGCCAAAAATCACTTTGGGAAGTTTTTATGACGAGGATGGCAGCGACCGCTAGCGCCCTCCTCTTTGCGGTAAGTGTCAATTTATTTTTGACACCTACCCCTGCGGATGCCGCAACGCCTAGGGCTACTTCTGAAGCGACCGCCAATAATATAAATTATGCGAAATCAAAAAGCTTACCCAAAGCACCAAAAATGCAATCAAGCAACAAGCTCTCGGAAGTAAATTCCTAACCTTTTGGGAGGTAAATGTTATACCTCCGCCTTTTGCACATTAGTTAGAACTTTAGTTCTCGTCTCACCGCCACGCTCTATGCCCTGTTTGCAGGCATTGGCTCAATGAGTATCTCTTGTTTTGGTCCCATTGATCCCATCTATTATGATACTGGACAGTTTTGAGAAAGTAAGGTCTGCATCTAGCGCCCATACCTAGACGCAAGCCCCCATGCCTTGCTGGTCGCCATTTTTCTGCACGCCTGGCCGCGATAGCAATCTTTACTTCGATAATTCTTGCCACATGGCAAGGTACGCTGCAAGGTTGGATCGAAATTCTGCCTCCTTCATTAACGAACGGCACTCGGCTGCAAGTGCAGCGCTGGGCGATGAAGTTTCAGCCTAGGCGGTCGCAATACCGCAGGACCGCAATAGACCGAAGAGTAATCGTTCAGTCTGCCCTGTGTTTTGCTCGCCGTCCTCGGATTCGCGCATGATTATCCACATCCATATTATCTGAAGGGCGATCACTAATTTCCTTGATGAGATCAATGAAAGCACGCAAGCCCGCCGGAACATATCGCCCAGGAGGATAGTAGAGAGCTAGTCCCGGAAATGGGGGTGTCCAGTCACTCAATACGCGTATCAAGCGTTCGGTCGCCAAATCGTCAATGACATACCATTCGGTAAGAAACGCCAATCCAATTCCTGCTCGCGCTGCTTCGTATATGAGATTCGGCTCGTCAAGTATTAAAGTGCCTGGGACATCAACGGTGGTGTTTTTCCCACGCTTAGAGAACTCCCAGTGGGATGCTGCGCCACTAGGGAGCCGCGCACGAATACACTGATGCGCTGAAAGATCCGCTGGCGACAGCGGCTTCGGATACTTTGCAAAGTATTCCGGCGACGCAACCACTGCCATACGTAAGCTACTTCCGATTGCTACGCGAACCATATCGCGTGGCACCAATTCACTCAGTCGAATACCGGCATCATAGCCTTCGGCGACGATGTCAATCATATTTCCCTCGGTTACTATATCCAAGGTCATGCTTGGATAACGACGCAAATACTCTGGGACGATGGCTGAGAAAATCATGCGGGCAGCACCCACCGACGTATTAATACGTAGCGTCCCCATCGGCGTTTCCCGATAGTCATTAGCTGCTTCCATCGCATGGTGGATATCAGAAAGCGCCGGGGCGATACGAGCAACGAATTGTTTCCCTGCGTCCGTCAGGGCGACGCTGCGCGTGGTGCGATGAAACAGGCGCAACCTCAACCGTGCCTCAAGTCCGGCGACGGCATTGCTTAGGGCCGAGGTGGACATCCCGAGTTCCGTCGCCGCGGGCCTAAAGGCTCGATGCCGGGATACTGCCAAGACCGCCTCCAATTCGACAAGTCCAGATTTGTACATTATCCTGATTTTCGTAATGATTCATCCATATTTGTCCATCTTATCATATCAATGCTTGATGCCTATACTGTGCTCATGTATCAGGCCGATCTGGACAAATTCAGGAGAAGAAACATGCGAAACATCAATCAGATATACATCAATGGCGTATTTGTCACGCCGCACGGAAGCGAGATCTTCGACATCATTAATCCAACAACCGAGCAGGTAATCGCCAAAGTCACTTTGGCGGATGCTATAGACACGCGGCGTGCAGTTGCCGCTGCCAAGAAAGCCTTTCCAGCGTTCGCGCGCACTACCAAAGACGAACGCGTCGCCATCTTGAAGCGGCTACACGCAGCCGTCCTGGCGCGTGCCGATACATTGCGGGATGCTACGATCGAAGAATATGGCGCCCCTGCTTCACGCGCCTCCTGGATTTCCCACTTTTCCGCCCAATCTTTCCTCGATGCCGCGCAAACACTTGAGAGTTACGATTTTACGCGCCAGATGGGTAGTTCGACCGTGGTGATGGAGCCGGTGGGTGTTACTGGTCTTGTGACGCCCTGGAATAGCGCCGCCGGATCAATTTGTAGCAAGCTAGCTATGGCGGTGGCGGCTGGTTGCACGTCAGTGATCAAGCCTAGCGAGATGAGCGCTATCCAAAATAGTATTGTCTCGGAGGCCATCCATGAAGCCGGGTTGCCGCCTGGGGTTGTCAATATCGTGACCGGCCGCGGCGATGTTGTAGGTGGCGAACTGAGCACAAATCCGGATGTTGCAAAGATTTCTTTCACGGGATCGACAACCGTAGGAAAGATTATCCAGCACGCAGCTACTGAAACCATGAAAAGAGTCAGTCTTGCGCTGAGTGGCAAATCGCCGACCATCATTCTTGACGACGCAGACCTGGCACAAGCTGTACCTCTCGCGCTGAATGCTGTCTTTATGAACAATGGACAAGCGTGTATTGCCGGCAGTCGCCTAATTGTGCCCGCGCTGCGCCTTCCAGAAGTGATCGAGATCGTAAAAACGGTCGTTTCTCAAATGAAGGTGGGGGATCCAGCCGATCAAGCTACCGTCATCGGCCCCCTGGCCAACAGCAACCAGTTTGACCGAGTGCAACACTACATTCGCCTTGGACTACAAGAAGGCGCCACACTTGTCGCCGGAGGAGAAGGTCGCCCCGAAGGCTTGGAGCAAGGCTATTTCGTCAAGCCCACCGTGTTTGTGAATGTCCGCAACGACATGGCAATAGCAAGGGAGGAAATCTTCGGTCCGGTGCTTTCCATCTTAACTTATCGTAGCGACGAGGAGGCTATTGAAATCGCAAACGATACGATCTATGGCCTACAGGCTCATGTACATTCGTCAAATCTAGTGCGGGCCAAAGCCGTTGCTGCTCAACTTCAGGCAGGCCGCGTGTTGATCAATTGCCTGCAGCACGATCCGCTAGCGCCTTTTGGTGGATTCAAGCAGTCGGGTATAGGTCGCGAATATGGCCTGCTTGGCCTGGAGTCTTATCTTGAATCCAAGACATTGATCGGAGCATAAAGTTACATGGCACCCTCACCTTTGCGGCAATAATACCCAAAGCCGCCGTCAGAGCGGCTTTTTAAATCTAACTAGCAATGAGAATGAAGAAAAACGATGAAATACCCAAACGTCCGTTACTGCGACCCCGAACATCTAAAGCACTACGCCGCAGGCTGGCCAATTCGAAATAGCGCCATCCATTTTGGTCCCCTGCCGTTGAGATCATTGCCGCCTTCATTGCAAAAATGGGTGTCATCCGTGGTCAGGTTCTTGAGTTTCCAAGCATCCATGACATCCGAGACCGTATAGCTAAACGCGAACAGGCATCAGCCAAAGCCGTTATCAAGCGGCACAATGACCGGCCAAGTCGCATGCGGCGGTATGAATTTCCCTGAAAACCATTATGTAGCCGCCACATTGGCCCGCGCCAAGTGCAATTTTTTGTAGCTGTCGATCAAGCGTTGATGCCTGTCGAGCCCCTCCAGTTTCATGCTCGTTGGCGTTAAGCCGAAGAAGCGCACGCTGCCGTCTACTGACCCCAACACCGCGTCCATTCGAGGGTTGCCAAACATCCGGCGGAAATTGACCACGTAATCGTCCAGTTCCAGGTCCTCATCCAGCAGCGCCTCCAGCACCACATTCAAGGCCTGGTAAAACAATCCGCGCTCAACCGTGTTCTCGTTGTACTGCAGGAAGGCTCCCACCAGCTCATGCGCTTCCTCAAATTGCTGTAAGGCGAGATAAATCAGCAGCTTCAACTCCAGAACTGTCAGCTGGCCCCAATCCGTATTCTCGTCAAATTCGATGCCGATCAATGTCGCGATGTCGCTGTGATCATCCAGCTCATTGTTCTCTAAACGCTCAAGCAGTGCTTCCAGGCTGGCATCATCCAGGCGATGCAAGTTCAAGATATCGGCGCGGAACAACAGCGCTTTGTTGGTGTTATCCCAGATCAAATCCTCTACCGGATAAATTTCCGAATAACCCGGCACCAAAATCCGGCAGGCAACGGCGTCTAGCTGGTCATACACCGCCATATACACCTCTTTGCCCATGTCTTCGAGAATGCCGAACAAGGTCGCGGCTTCCTCGGCATTCGAGTTTTCACCCTGGCCGGAAAAATCCCACTCCACAAAATCGTAATCGGCCGTGGCGCTGAAAAAGCGCCACGACACGATACCGCTGGAATCAATGAAGTGTTCAACGAAGTTATTTGGCTCAGTCACGGCGTTACTGACAAAGGTGGGCTGCGGTAAATCGTTCAGGCCTTCAAAACTGCGGCCTTGCAGCAATTCCGTCAGACTGCGTTCCAGCGCCACCTCCAAGCTTGGGTGCGCTCCGAACGAGGCAAACACACCGCCTGTGCGCGGATTCATCAAGGTAACGCACATCACTGGGTACGTCCCGCCCAGCGACGCGTCCTTCACCAGCACCGGAAAGCCCTGCTCTTCCAGGCCCTGAATGCCGGCCACAATGCCAGGGTATTTCGCCAGCACTTCCTGCGGCACATCCGGCAAGGCGATTTCACCTTCCAGAATTTCGCGTTTGACCGCCCGCTCGAAAATCTCCGACAGGCATTGCACCTGCGCTTCGGCCAGCGTATTACCGGCACTCATGCCATTGCTGACGTATAGATTTTCGATCAGGTTGGACGGAAAATACACTACCTCGCCGTCTGACTGCCTCACATACGGCAGCGAACAGATACCGCGCTGCACATTGCCGGAGTTGGTGTCGACCAGATGCGAGCCACGTAACTCGCCATCGGGATTGTAAATTTGCAAGCAATATTCATCCAGAATTTCGGCCGGCAGCGCATCTTTAGGGCCAGGCTTAAACCAGCGCTCGTTCGGGTAATGGACAAACGCCGCATTGGCGATGTCTTCGCCCCAGAACGTACCAGCATAGAAATGGTTGCAATTCAGTCGCTCGATATACTCTCCCAATGCCGACGCCAACGCGCTTTCTTTGGTCGCTCCCTTGCCATTGGTAAAACACATCGGCGAGTGCGCATCGCGTATATGCAGCGACCACACATTAGGAACAATATTGCGCCACGAAGCGATTTCAATCTTGATGCCCAAGCCCGCTAAAACCGCCGACATATTGGCAATGGTTTGCTCCAATGGCAGATCCTTGCCCGCAATAAAGGTGCTCGCTTCAGAAGCCGGATTCAACATCAGCAACGCCTGAGCATCGGCGTCTAAATTCGCCACCTCTTCAATCACAAACTCGGGCCCAGCTTGCACCACTTTTTTCACCGTACAACGGTCGATGGAGCGCAAAATTCCTTGGCGGTCTTTGGCAGAGATATCCGCCGGCAGCTCGACCTGAATCTTGAAAATCTGCTGGTAACGGTTTTCCGGATCGACAATATTATTCTGTGACAGGCGGATATTATCGGTAGGAATATTGCGAGTTACGCAATACAACTTCACAAAGTAAGCCGCACACAAGGCCGATGAGGCCAGAAAGTAATCGAACGGACCGGGCGCCGAGCCATCGCCCTTATAGCGGATAGGCTGGTCGGCCACCACCGTGAAATCATCGAACTTGGCTTCAAGACGAAGCTTATCGAGAAAGTTGACCTTAATTTCCATGAGGGAGTTCCAAAATAGTGCTCAAAATGATCTAGCCGCTATTATCCGTTGTTTAAGCCGTTCAGCAAAGGATATTGACCGGCCCTACGCCACCTCTCAGCAGCAACCAAAGCAACCATTCGAACACACGGAGCGGCCGTCGCCCAGCCATGGCCGAGCCCTCTTCACCTTGACTAACGCTCTGGTGGTGTGGTGGACGGCAAAACTAACCGCCGGCGAAACTGCCGTCGACTATGGCGAGCACGTGCGCACCGGATCGTTCGTCGCTTGAAACGTGAGCGGTATTGCCTGACCCGGCATCGCGATCAAACTGAAAGACACTAACGGCTTGGAGCAGATTGGCCGCCTGTTGCCGCATGCTGGCGGCCGCTGCGGCGGCTTCCTCTACCAGCGCTGCATTTTGTTGTGTGGCATTGTCCATTTCCCCGACTGCTAAATTGATTTCGTCGATCCCAACTCGCTGTTCTTCGCTTGCGGCAGAAATTTCACCCATGATATTGGCAACCTGCCCGACAGAAATCACGATCTGATCCATGGTGGCGCCCGCTTCGTCAACCAGCTTGCTTCCGGCTCCGACTGTCTCAACAGAATCGCTGATGAGCGCTTTGATTTCCTTGGCGGCAGCCGCGGAACGCTGTGCAAGATTGCGCACCTCGGTCGCAACGACAGCAAATCCACGCCCCTGCTCCCCTGCTCGCGCCGCCTCAACGGCGGCATTTAAAGCCAGGATGTTGGTTTGGAACGCAATGCCGTCAATGACGCCGATAATATCAACAATCTTTCTAGACCTTTCCCTGATTGCGGCCATTGTTCCTACCACTTCTCCCACAACCTGCCCGCCTTTCTTCGCGAATTCAGAGGCGGTAATAACGAGCTTATTCGCCAATTTGGCATTGCCTGCATTTTGCTTTACCGTTGAGGTTATCGCAACCAAAGACGATGTCGTCTTTTCGAGGTTGGCCGCCTGCTTTTCAGTGCGGACCGACAAATCCATATTGCCTGCGGCGAGCTGGTTGGACGCGGTGGCAATCGCCTCGGTTCCAGTCCGAACGCCCGAGACAGTCTGGATCAGGCTGTCATTCATGTTCTTCAGTGCCGTCAGGAGCTTGCCGGTCTCATCGCGTGATGTCACGTCAATGCGTTGCGAGAGATCTCCGCTTGCGACATTGCTTGCAATTCGCACAGCATATTCGAGAGGCCTGGAGACGCTACGGATCAGCCATACGCCAAAGACGACTGAAAATAGCAATCCCAATGCCAGAGAGCCGATAGATACAATATTGAACATGGTATACAGCCGTTGCGACTTCTCATACGCATTTTTTGCCTCATCCAATTGCAGCTGGATCAGCGCATTGATCGTGTCCCGCGCATGCGCCCATGTCTCAGTCATCCTGCCCTGATAAATATCTGCGGCACGCTTGACGTCAGAACCGAGCATTGCGCCGATCACAGGCTTCAATCCCTCTTTAAAGAAAATTTTCTGTTCCGCGACGAATTTGTCGGCGAGTTCCTTTTCTGCCGGCGTCAAGGACGTTGCGGCGTAGTCGGCCCAAATCTTGTTGCCTTCGACACCATTCTTTTCAATCGCGTCCATGGTCCCGCCAAATTGGTCAGGGTCGCCGCTAATGGCCTGACCTAGTCTGACTTGCGTGTCCAGCATCGATTTGATGACGCTATCCAGTCGCCCGACAGAGACCATGCGGTCGGCGTATACAACTTGGAGGGAGGTGTTGGCTGACCGCAGGCTATACAAGCCGGCGCCTCCGATAATAATCAATAGCAAAGAGAAAAAAGTGAAAACACATATCAGGCGGGACTTTATACTTATATTGCTCAACATGTTACGTTCCTTGAAATTTGCGTCATACGAACAATTGAAACAGCCAAAGCATTTTTTTGTGCGGCGGGACGGCCAAGAAAATGGCCGGGGCGAATTTGTTCCGCATCTGTGCATGGAAAACAGACCCTTCACCAAACCGAAGCGGCGGCCGAAGACGCCGGTACCGCCAGAACAACGAGAACACCCGTTGTCTTGGCAGAAAAATCCAGGGTAATAGGTGGCCAAGTCGCGGGCCACAGGGCCGACCACTGTTTTCATCCCACATATCGAACAGGGCCTCGGTCAGTCGCCCGGTTGCACTTTCCCGGTTGACCTCAGTCAACGCCGATATTTCATTTCATACGAGGAAACGCATTCAGGTGATGCGCAAAGGCGCTGCGCCTACTACTCGGCTCTACGAGTCGTGGCATTACCTAATGGCTTTGAAGCGCGGTTTATCGTTGTGATTGTCGTGAAAACATTTGAGGATGACCCCTCGCCCCCAGGATTTTGACGACCACAGGCTTCATTGATATGTCTCCTTGCCATGCATCTTTATAATTAGACTTACGCAAACCCGTCCTGGATGCGTTACATCAGTGGTACTGTCCGCGTCGATGTGTCTTGCCAGAGCAATTTTACGTAGGTCCTAATATTCGCAGCACCGATTTTCGTCGCATGGTGCATTTATATTGACAACTGTAGAGCGCCTTACCCTTCTAATAGCCTACACTTTGTGCTGTTGCATGGATTTTCTGCGTCCACGACGGACAAGTAAATGTCTCCAAGGGATGTGGGAGAGTTATTTTCAATCAAGATTGCGCGCTTTTGTTTTTTCGAGGCATACGTCCGGGCTTAACTGCAGCGCTGAGATCTTCAATCGACCGCTGGGCTTCACGGATTTGTCTTAAGCGACTCTCCGACTCGGCGTTTGTTGCCGCCAAAAGCAATTGCGCCTCGTGCAGCTTGGAGCGCTCGGCGCTGAGTTCTTGTAGTGCGAAATCTCGGCTTTCTGTAACGACCCTTAAACTTCCTTGCAGGGAGCCGAGTTGCTGTCGGCATTCGCCTATCTGCGACTGTAGCTCGCGCATTTCGCTTTGGTGCTGGTCGCTTGCCTCCAGGGCTGACAGCCGGCTTTGTGCCAGCTCTTTCTGTGACTTGGCCGACTGCATCCTCTCGCGGTCTACTTCGAGCAGTGCCCGGTTTTCCGCGGCCCTAAATCTTTCGTCCGCTAATTGCGATGCCTGGCGCTGTTTTTCCAATTCATGGGTAAACTCTTGGGCCGCATCCGTTAATCGGGCTTGATAGGCGCCGACCTCGTTTTTCGCGGACGCGAGCTGCGATTCCAGGCTGTCTTTGACGGCTGTGCTAGCAGTTAACTGATGCTGCAGGTTTTGTATCGTTACTTTGGCAGCGGCCATGTGAACCTGCATTTCTTCGAGCGCCTGGCGGGCAATGCGCTGACCATTTTCAGCGGCGTCCTTGGCCGCCCCAGCCGCAGAGACAGCCTCCTGAAATTCCAGCCTATAGCCGGACAGAGAGCTCTGGGCTTGCTCCTGCGCGGTGGACCAGAGCGCTACGGCCAGATCTGCCGTAGCGACTTTCAACGCCTCCGGCAAGTCAGGATGCTCAATCCTGACTCGGCTTTTCTCGCGTAGATCACCCCAGAACTTATTGAGTGCCTCGGCCGGTGCCGACATGCTTCCCTTGCGGACTAGCTGATAAAGCTTATTGGCGGTTGGCGTCACTCCATGTCGAAAGAATAGCAATGCGCAAACTTCCCGATACAAATCCTGAGTATTGGTGAACTGCACACGCAATTGCTCAATCTCTGAAGCGAGTTGTTTTTCATTTATTAAATTTTCCATGGGTGATCCTTTCAGGGAATTTAATTAATAATACTACGTATTACATTAAATTTATAACTACTCTTAAATAAAATATGACATTACTCTTATAATGTCGAATAATGTAATGCAAGTTCCGATCGTGGCGTCTGAGTGGAAAATGAACAATCAAAATATTATTTTGGCGATAGCCATCGAGCCCGCACCGCTCGAAAAGGTTGCCCTGCCTTCTGATTTGGACGGCAGCCGTGGCGCCAACCGCGCAGTTGGCAATCGCCCTCAGGTCGCAGCCAGGAATGACATCGACGCCATCAAGGCGTGGCTAGCGCGTTTTCACGATACCAAGACGACTTTTGACAATTATCGGAAGGAGGCGGAGCGTCTGCTGCTGTGGTCAACCATACAATTGGGCAAATCCTTTTCGTCGTTGACGCATGAAGATTTGCTGGCTTATCAGTCGTTCATCGCGGATCCGCAGCCAGCCGGCCGCTGGATCATGCGCGATGGCCGGAAATTTGCGCGCGCCCATCCTGAGTGGCGTCCATTTGCGGGTCCGCTCTCCCCCACCAGCCGGCGCCAGGCAATCGTCATCCTCAACACCTTGTTTTCCTGGCTGGTCAATGCTGGTTACCTGGCTGGCAATCCATTGTCTTTGTCGCGCCAGCGTGACCGGAAGGCAAAGCGCCGTGTTACCAGATATATTGAGGAGGCCCTTTGGAGTGAAGTCAAGTCGACCATTGAACAGATGCCAAGGGAAACTGCCCGGCAGCGTGAGCATTATTTCCGTTTGCGCTGGCTGTTCTCTTTGATGTATCTCTGCGGGGTTCGCATTAGTGAAATCGTCGAGAATTCAATGGGAAGTTTCTTGCGTCGTAAAGACAAAGATGGCGAAGATCAGTGGTGGCTTGAAGTCTTGGGTAAAGGCGGCACGCCGAGGATTGTTCCCGCGACCAGTGAGCTAATGGCGGAACTCGCCCGGTATCGTCGAGAAAAGGGACTGAGTGCAGCACCGATTCCCGGGGAAGAAATCCCCCTTCTGCTCCCAATTGGGGAGAAGCGCCGTCATTTGACACGTGGTGGGCTGCATGCGATCGTTAAAAACGTGTTCGAGCAGACCGCCGCAAGGATGCGTTTGAAAGGCCCCGATTTTCAAGCCGATGCGGACCGAATGATGGCGGCCTCCGCCCACTGGTTGCGCCATACCGCGGCGACAGATATGACTAACGGAGACATCGATCTATTATTTGTCCGTGATAATCTGGGGCACTCTTCGATCAGTACGACGGATATATATCTGCATACTCTGGATGACCGGCGCCACTCTGAAACAGAGAAAAGGCACAAAATAAATTGGTAGTGCAGGCTTCATTTTGCAGGCTCTGTTGCAGGCGAAGGCGGATACGTGATTTCTGTGCCGTTCACCTTGGCAAAGGAAGTCAGCGAGTGGATCTGGCATCGGGCCGTGTTAATGATTTCGGCGGCGCGAACACCGTGTATTACCAAAGCGTCAGCGATCAGCGAGCGATGACAGCGCCACGGCACGGCCTCGGCGCACATCAGTGCTACCCGCTCTTGTTTTGCCAGCTCCATCAGCGACGCTAAGTTCCGTGCAAATTCCGGAGTCTGCATGTAGTCGGCGTATCCGCGAAATGCAGCATTCCGCCAACCCTGATTGAGAGATTCCGGGGCTGCACGGCGGAAACCGCCCAAGCCCGTGACATGCGCATAGTGAATGCCCGCGGCTTCCAGCGCAACTGATAAGGTGTCGCTGTTGAACTGGGGGTTGTGGCGAGAGCGTGCCACGGTACGTACGTCAAGCAGCCAGGCTGCCGAGTGGGACGTAAGTAGCGCAATGAACTCTCCAAGTGGCCGCGTCGAATGACCCACGGTCAATACGACGGGCCGAGAATTCGTCTCTGCCACCGTTTCTGCTCGCCGAGGCTCGACATTCCGACCAGGCGGCGCGGGCGCCTTGCGAATTCGCTTGCTGCTGGCGGCGATCACAGAGAGCCCTTGGTCATCATCGGCACGATCAACTCGCTGACACGGGATGGCACCGGATTTTGAGAGAAAGTTTCGGATTTAACCGGCATCAAGCCATGCTCCATGAGCGCCCCTACTCTCCCGCGCAGCATGGGAAGAATTTCGCTTTCGAACCACGGATGTCGCTGAAACCATCCCCGATTGCGGGGTGACGGGTGCGGCAGCGGGATTGTGGCCGGCGCGTATTCTCGCCACGCCTTGACTGTTTCGGTCAGCGAGCCCTTGCGACTGGCTCGCAGAAAATGGCGCTGCGCATATTGGCCGATCAACAGCGTCAATTGAATTTCGGGTAATTTTTCCAACAGGCTATCCAGCCACAGTTGTGCGCACTCGCGACGCGGCGGTTTGTCGCCGCCATTGCCTCGCCCTGGGTAACAAAAGCCCATTGGAATAATCGCGAACTGTGACTCATCATGAAATGTTTCGGCGTCTACCCCTAGCCATTTCCTTAGGCGATCGCCGCTTGCATCGTCCCACGGAATTCCGGACTCGTGTACGCGGGCGCCGGGTGCCTGCCCGACAATGAGAATCCGTGCTTTGGCCCCGGCCTGCACAATGGGGCGAGGACCGAGTGGCAAGTGCTGTGCGCAGGCGCGACAAGCGAGCACCTCAGTCAAAAGCGCATCGAGAGAAGAGTACTGGCGCTTATTCATATTGCGATCACTTCAATTTCAAGCCGTCGCCCCATGGACGCCATGCCCGTCGCCCGTGACTCCCGAGATGCCTGACGGGCTCAAGAGCACGAGCGTGACGAGAAGCGATGAGTTTTTGATAGCGGCCAGTTCATGCCGGACCCCGGCAGCCAAGTACAGGAGTTCCCCCGCGCAGATGACCCTATGCGTGCTCCCCATACTGAGATTCACTTCGCCTTCGATACATTGCACCGTTACCGGACCGTTAACCGCGTGCGCAGGCATCCGTTTGCCGGCTGGAAGAACGATGCGCATCACTTCAAGGTGTTCATCCTTGAAAAATGCCGTAGTCGGGGTCTGCTCAAGCTTATCGCCAAGCGGATGCAGGCTCGCAACCTCGCCAGACGAAAGATGTGATATCGCCATTTGTTTCTCCTTGACGTACTACCAAACTAAGTTTAGCAGATCAATGTGGATTGTCTTTTTTGCAAACGGCTAACGGTATCCGATTCACCAGGAGCTGAATGAATCATAAAAATCGTGCATGGCAAGCAATCAAAGCATATTTTTACATGCCAGTACCGCATATCCCAATATCATTGCTACGCAGAGAAAAGGGATGGCGTAGCAATGAAAGCTAAGCCATCCCCTGGAGTCGCCAGCCATCCTTAACGCTATAAGATTCGCTAGCGAACCCACTGCCAAACCGAAACCACCAATATTGACAGCATAGGCGATCACGGACCAGTTGGCAGAGTATTCCGTCATTGCAATCGCCGCCGGAACATTACTGACAATCTGCGATATCGCAATGCTTGCGAAGTAAAGGTGTTTAGGGTGATCCAGTCCGATGTTATGCATGCCCTCCTGCACAACACTCAGGCTTGATATTAATCTTAGATCAATGAACATCAATATGAAAACCAGCAGCAGGCCCCAATCAAGCTGAGCTAAGACCTGCGGCCGCAAAATGAGGAACGCCAATAGCACAGTGGTAACCGCCGTGCCGGCGTAGCGCAGGTCTGTCGCAACCAAGAATGGCAAGTAAAGTACAAGCGAGATACACAGCATGGTGCGATCAACAGAAGCTACCTGCTCGCGATCGGTGAGTTGTATCGCCCGGACCTTGAACACGGCAACCACGACAGCCAAAAGCGTAGCCATCAGCAAGGCTACAAGCGGCAGCATATGAATGACAAAATTTCCAAAAGATACCTTGGAAAATTGCCATAAGAATAAATTTTGCGGATTGCCGATGGGTGTCAAGGCAGATCCGGCATTCACGGCGAGAGCTTCGAAAACGATCAATCGTATCGTCGGCAGTTTCGCAATCCGACACACGCCGACGGTAAGCGGTACGATCACAAACAGCGCGACGTCATTGGTCAAAACAGTGGACAGAATTGCCGCTGTTATCACCAAGCAAACGGCCATCGCACGCTCGGTCGCCATCAGTCCGATCAAATGCTGGCCGAATCGATGCAACGAGCCACTCAACTCAAGCCCTTTGGTCAACACCAGCAATCCTGTCAATGCGCCTATGGTGGGCCAATCGACTAGTGCGGGATAGCTGGCAATTTTGCTGGGATGCTGGATACTCAGCAAGATCAGGCTAGAGAAGAGTAGGAGGAAGAACTTGTCCTTACGCAGGCTGGCCAGGACGACGGATAGCGGGTGTTCTTTGAATGAAATAGATACGGTGCTTTGATTCATTTTTTTTGCAGAGGCTGCGGATCGAGGTTGATTCGCCCGACACTTTAACAGTATCGAGCGTTTTGAGTGCGCGGATTGTCGTTCGCGAAATGGCTAAAGGCGAGTTCAGTTTGCCTGTCGTATGATTCAAGCGCGTGAAATGATGGAATTTTTCTTTTGAGAAATGTAATGCGGCTTTTGCTGCGAGAATATTTGTATTGATACGCGGTACCGCGGGCCCTTTGGTAATGTCAGTATGGATTGTCCGGCGCTTATGCGGCTGGGCGAGCAGGATATGAATGCCTTGAGCCTTATTGGCAACCCAACTGGTTCTTTTCGAGTTCCTTTCGCAGGGCGTCGTTGAGTTTGCGCTGGCGCTCAAGTTCTGTCAAAAGCTGCGCTTGTGCGGCGCGAAACCCTTCTTCTGCCAACTCGTTTGCGGCCAGGAGTCTAAATACATCGGCAGTGAAATCCCTGCGTAAATCAATAATTTCCTGCCGGAGAGCAAGTTTTTCATCATTCTTTCGCTCCAGTTGAGATTTGAGCGCGATGTTAACGGCCGTTACTGTTGCCAGTTGCTGAGAAAGTTCGTCGCCAGATTCCTGGACTTGATTCAATCTCTGTTGTGTATTATTCATTTTGGGACTGCGCTAACAAGTTTGGTGTGAACCTGGGGGAAGGTCTGCTCTCAAGAATCCAGAAAAAGCAATGGCTCATATTCGTTATGCATCATGAAATATAGCGTATTTTAAAAAATTCTGCATCAAAATAGCCTTCACGCAGCAAAGCTAAAGGACAGTAATGAATACTCCAAAACTTAGATACGACGCGGTCATCATTGGCGGCGCCATCATGGGTAGCAGCGTTGCCTACTTCCTCAAGCAAGCCGATCCGGCGATGGAGGTCGCTGTGATTGAGCCGGACCCTACCTATGAATACGCTTCTACGGTGCGCGCTTCAGGCGGCGCTCGGCGGCTGTTCTCTTGTCCTGAGAATATCCAGATGTCGAACTTCAGCATCGACTTTATCAAACGTTTCCCGGTAGACATGGCGGTGCATGGCGAGCCGGCGCCGATCGACTGGGTACAGCAGGGTTACCTGTTCATCGTGCAGGGGGCGCACATGCGCCTGCTGGAAGAGAACGCCAAAATCCAGCAAGCGCTCGGTGCCGAAATACATCTGCTTGACCGGAAAGGCCTGCGCGACTACTTCCCTTCCATGCATGTCGATGATCTTGATGGCGGCGCTTATTCACCGGGCGACGGCTGGTGCGATCCGTCCAGCTTCTTGCAGGGCATGCGCAAGAAGGCACGCTCCCTCGGTGTCGAGTATATCCAGGACACGGTAGCTTCACTCAGGCATACCGGCATCGCTGTCACTCATGCGGTACTGGCGTCCGGCGGGGAGATTTCCGCTGAGGTGTTTGTCAATGCCTCGGGTGCCTGGTCTAGCCAGATTTCCGAGATGATAGGCATGCGCTTGCCGGTAAGCCCGCTGCGCCGCTTCGAACATTTTTTTACAGGGCAGAAGAAAATCGAGCCGCTGCCTTATGTGAAGGATCTGCATCGGCTGGCATTCAGGCCCGAAGGGGATGGTTATTCCGGTGGGCTGGTGAATTCGGATGAGCCCAGGGGATTCAACTTCGACGTGGACCATGACTACTTTGATAGAGTGGTCTGGCCTGCCCTTGCACATCGCTTTCCTAGCGCGTTTGAAGGGATTAAATGCCACCGCACCTGGTCCGGACTCTACGAACAGTGCGAACTGGATGGAAATCCCGTCATAGGCAACTGGAAGGGCCGGTTCGACAATTTTTATGTGCTGGCGGGATTCTCCGGCCATGGGATGATGCATGCGCCGGCAGCGGGCCGTGGGCTGGCGGAACTGATTACCGGTGGCAGATACGAGACCATTGACCTGTGTAACTTTGGCTATGGTCGTGTTGAAAGGAACGTGCCCTATCCTGAACGAGGCATTCTTTAACGGCAGCTTTCCAGACTCAGCGGCGGCGCATCCTGTATTCGAAAATATACCAGAAGAACGCAAACAAGAAAGGACATGCCCCCATCAGCATCAGCAATGAATAATCGTTATGAATCAACTCCATCCAAGGGTTGGGCGGCGGTGTCGGTGGGACCTTCCGTTCCACTGTCACTTTGGGCAGTGCCGGCATCAAGAATGATTCTGCTCCTGAAGCAGATGTGGCATTCGGCATCGCGGCGGCTATTGAGGCCGCGGCTACGGCCGGCAACAACGCGGCATTAGCATCTTTTAGTCCTAACTTTTCGCAAGGCTGAGCTGTCGCGATTTTCTTGCCCTCCGCGTCAATGCAGGCATTGATGACACTGGCTGAGGCCAGGCTGGAGATACCTAGTAGAATGATTGATATTAGAATTTTCATATCAATCATTCTACCCTTGGCTATCACGGGAGATCAAATGCTTGCACATGTGCAGTCCGTTAACTGTTGGAATCGTGGCTCAACCGCTTATTGCCGGCGACGGCAAGGCGATCTACAAGCAAGGTATGGACTATGCCCAGGGCGGCTGTTTCAGCAGAATTTTTAAGGCCTATCAATTTGATGATAGAGGTATATAATAAATTTTGTTGCCGGTTGGCATGTTTCTCTATTGCCGGATGGGGAAGGACGCGTTCTATCATTTCGGTGGAGCGACATTTCCTCTTTTTAAGTAAAGGATTTACCGTAAGGAATGGCAGCGCTTGGTGTCACAATCAGTAAGACCAAAAACTCATAGGCCGGCCCGGCTTGCAGTCCCCTCTTCTATCTATTCTGCGCATCGGAGGGAGTTTTTGATAGCCGTTACAAGTACCAATACAATCACAATGAGGAGACAGTACGATGGACAGGCTGGAAATTTTCAGAGGAATTGCAAGCGAAGCGAGCCGGGGCGACCTGACTTTTCCCACTAATGTGAATGCGTCTCTGAAATTGCAGCAAGCCCTGGAGGATCCGGATTGCCACATCGATGCCGCCGCCAGGATGGTAATGGCAGAGCCGCTGCTATCGGCGCGCACGGTAGCCATTGCCAATTCGGCGGCCTACAATCGTTCCGGCAATGAGATCACCAACGTCAAAGTTGCTGTCAGCCGCCTGGGATTTCGCACACTCAAATCCATGGTTGCATCTGTCATCGTGCGCCAGTTGAACAGCAAGGTCACCGATCCGGCGCTCAGGGCCAAGGCAGCCCAGCTATGGGAGCATTCTGCCCATGTTGCCGCCCTTGCTCAGGTCATTGCCAAGCGCATTACCAAAGTGGATCCGGATACCGCCATGTTTGCCGGCATTGTGCATGAAGTGGGCGGATTTTATCTGATTTCGCGCGCAGAAGAATTCCCGGGCCTGCTCGATGGCGATCCGGAAGACTGGGTCGAATACGGTGAAAAACTGATCGGACGCGGGGTGTTGAAAAAGCTCGGCGTGCCGGATGGCGTGACGACCGCGGTTGAGGCATTGTGGCACGGCGTGCGCGCCATGCCGCCTGAGACATTGGGAGACACGCTGCTGCTCGCCAATGACCTGGCGCGGGTCGTGTCGCCGCTGCATCAAAAGGAAGGCGTGACCATCAAACAGACGGCCGCCGCGATTAATTTTGAAGTCGACGGCGGCACCCTGCATAGTATCCTGGCGGATTCCGAAGAAGAAATTGAATCACTGACGGCCGCGTTGCTCGTGTAGACGAAACTGCGGAATAGAGCGGCCATCCTGGACGGGGCTTCAGGCGCCCAACTCAAGTGCGCGCGAAACCCCGGGCCAAAAAGATGGCGAGCGCCGGTGCCAGGGCAAAAGTTGCGAATAGGTAGGACGCGGCATGTTGCGCTCCTTCCATGCCTCCCGGTTGCGATAGCCCTGCTGCATTGACGGCCAACCCAGCCATCGCTGCACCGATCGCCATTGCATATAGCTGTACCGTGGTGATGGAGGCGGATGCCAGGTTTTCCTCCCCGGTGGGGGCGGATTTTAGTGCGCGTGTTAGCAAATGGGGCCAGCCCAGGCCGACGCCGAGACCGGCGCCGGCAAGCGCCAAGGTAATCAGCAGGCTTTCTGCCAGCATTGGCAGTTGCCAGGTCGCCGGCAAAATGAGGGCGAGCAGGCCCAGCGATAGAGTCATCACCAGGGGGCCGGTTCTTACCATGCGGCTGGCTGCCATATCGCTACGGCCGGAGCCCACTACCGAGGCAACGCTCCAGCCGGCAGCCATGGCTGCTGTCATATAACCAGCCACCAGCGGCGGATGTCCATGTATCACTTGCAAAAAGTACGGCACGAAGATTTCGGTGGTCGTGCCTATCGTCAACAAGCAGACGCAGGCGAAAATTTTACCCAGTTGACTATGCAGGCTATACGAGCCGGTAGGGAGCAAGCGCACACGGGAACGTGAGTCAAGCCTGGCAACGGCGATACCCAAAGCCAGGCCGACCGCAACCCCGGCGACCTTCCAGATCGTTTGTGGAACCAGGGCTGCCGCTGCAATTGCCAATGCGGATGTTGCTAGCAACAGGATTTTCCCCATCGGCACCCGTATTGCCTCCCTTCCTTTTGCCTTGTGGTTCGTCAATTGGGTCGCCACTATCAGTGCTTGCACGGCCGATATCGGCAGCAGTATCCAAAATGCCAGTCGCCAGTTACCGCTCTCGGCAAATAATCCGCCGACTGCAGGACCGAACAAGGTCGCCACGCCCCACATGCCTGAAACCAGCGCAACCGCCCTTGCCCATAAGCGTTGCTCGAATACGACATGGATCAGCGCATAACTCAAGGCAGCCAGCATGCCGCCGCCCAAGCCCTGCACACTGCGGCCCAGCAACATCCAGATCATCGTCGGTGCCGCTGCACAACTGGCCGCACCGAATGTAAATATTGCCAGCGCAGAGAGGTAGGCCATTCGCGGAGTGAGGGCATCCAGCAGCCTGGCGGTCAGCGCCGAGCCCAATATTGATGCGACAACAAACAAGGTGGTATTCCAGGCGTAATACTCCAGGCCCCCGATCTCACGCACGACCGACGGCAAAATCGTGGTCACTATATGTACGTTGATCGCATGCAAGGCGACGCCGCCTGTCAAAGCGATCGAACGCAGGGCATTGCGGGAAGATAGTAAGTCGCCCCAGGAGGCGGCAGTATTGCAGGTGCTGTTCAACGGAGTCCTCGACAATCAGGTGTTTCGGTTTTAATATGCAAGTGTTTTATTGGATAATAAAGTGCCGCAATGAAATATGCAAGAAATTCCTTGGATAATCATGATGCTCCATTGAGTACCGCTGAGCGCATCCTGTCTCGCCTGAAAACCAAGGGGCCGTCCTCGACCCTCGTATTGGCGCAGGAGCTGGAACTGACTCCCGAGGCCGCCCGGCTTCAGGTGCAAAAGTTGCTCGCGGAAGGGCTGATCGAAGGGCAACAAGAGGTATCTGCGGGCGCAGGCCGGCCCAGGCAGAATTGGATGCTGACGGCACGTGGCCATGCCAGGTTTCCCGATACGCATGCGTATTTGACGGTGCAATTGATAGACTTGATTAAGCAGCTATTTGGTGAGCAAGGCTTGGAGCGTTTGATTGCCGAGCGAGAAAACAGGATGCGTGACACCTATCTCGATGTTTGTGGGCCTATGGATAGTTTGCAACAACGGCTGGAGAAACTGGCTAGTTTGCGCGAGACAGAGGGATACATGGCAAGGGTGGAAAAAGATGGCGAAACCTGGCTGTTCATCGAAGACCATTGCCCCATCTGTGCCGCAGCACAAAGCTGCCAAGGTTTTTGCCGTTCGGAACTGCAACTATTCCAGGCGGTCACCGGCGACAGCGGTGTTGTAAAACGCGAAGAGCATCTGCTGGCAGGCGCGCGGCGTTGCGTGTACCGCATTCATCCGCGCTGAGCGCGCACTTGCTATTTCACTGCGGTGGCATCGCATGGCTCGATTAATCTCAGCAGGCGCTCTATTTCCAGCCGCTCTGCCGGCGTCGTTGGCCGGCTCCAGAGGCTGTCCAGTTGATTGGCGACGGCTTGGTATTCATCCCGAGTAAGCACGGCGGTTTCAATTTCCTGTGGCATGTTCATGATTGGTCTGCACCTTAAAATAAGCGGCGTCATCAAGAATATTGGAAGCAAAGCGCGTAATTTGGTCATAATGGCCACGTGCTGCAAATATGAGACCGTATATCGCGCTGGGTATTTTGTTGATACTATCAACTAGTTTACGAATTGATGTTGACAATGTCAACCAAAAACATGAAAAACTTAAACGACGCCGTGCTGGAGCAATTTTTTGGCTTGATGCATCAATTCAAGTCGCATATGCATCAGGCACTAAGCACGGACAACTTTGAATTGGGCCCTATCGGCGCGCAGGCCCTCGGTTTTTTTCAGTCGAATCCCAAGGCGACGCAAAGAGACCTGATACGCTATTTCGGCCGGGACAAGGCGCAAGTCACCCGCCTATTGAAGCAACTGGAAGAGCGCGGCCTGATTACCCGTGAAGTGGATGCAGAGGATAAGCGTTCGCACAGGATACAACTGACCGCCAGTGGCAAGGCTCTGCAAGCTACCGTACACAAGCACAAGCAGAAGGTCGCTGAGAAAATGATGGCCGATTTTGACGCCGAGGAGCGCGCGACCCTGGTTGCCTTGCTCGGCAGGATGAGATCAAATGCTGCAAGCGGCGCAGATACCTAGTGTTCTGCTCCCTAAGTTCGTAGCATAAAAGATGACGAGAATCGAACCGAATACTGCGTCAAAAATACTCGCAAGGGGCTCGCCCTTGCTGCGTTTTTTTCCTTGTCTCGATCCGATTTCGTCACTTTTATTTTGCTACGAACTTAGGGAGCCGGACACTAGGCAATCGGCCGTTTTCCGATGTTTATTGAAACTCAACCGGAGGCTGACGTGCAAATCAATCCAATGCAGAATATCCAAGATCTGACGGCGCAACTTACGCAACTGCTCGAAAAGGTCAAAGCCGGCGCCGCCGCAGATACTATCGTGCAGGAATTGCAGGCTGCGCTGGAAACCCTGCGTGCTGCCGCCTTGCATGACGGCTTGACAGGCGCCCTGAACCGGCGCGGGCTGGTGCAGAAACTGGATGCAGAGCTGGATCGTGCAAAGCGTACCGGCCATCCGTTTTCTTTCGCCATTATCGGTGTGGACCAGTTCCATGCTTTGCATGCGCAATACGGCAGCGCCATCGGCGATCAGATCCTGAAAAACCTGACACAGGCCTGCCTCAAATTACTTCGTTCCCTTGATTCCTTTGGGCGTATCAGCGATAGCGAATTTGCGATCATCCTGCCGACAACCTGGCTGGACCAAAGTGAAAAGGCCATCGTCCGCCTGACAGGCGCTGTCTCGGCCGTAGACTGGGTGAGCATCGCGCCGGCATTGGCCGTGACCTTTTCCACCGGGCTTACTACCAATGCCCAAGGCGACACGGCCGAACAGATGATGCAGCGTGCCGGCGAGGCGCTGGTGCTGGCGAAGGCCAAAGGGCCGGGCTCCAGCAGTCAACTGGAGCAGGCCTTGCCGGATTTCGATCCGAATATGCTTTAAAAATATAGACTGCAAAAAGCAGCCCATATCGCAGCCTATCTCGATGTTCTAAACCTTCTTGTCATACATGAAGTTCCGCGACCAAGGCAGCCCGGCCTGAGTGCTGCCTGCTTTGGTGCAGACGACCTGATACAGGGATATCCAGTCGGATTCGAATGCGTAGGCACAACCGGCCAGGTAGACCCTCCAGATGCGGTAGCGCTTGTCGCCTGCAATATCCTGTATTTGTTGTGCATGCCGCTCAAAATTATCCGCCCAGATGCCGCATGTTTTTGCGTAGTGGCGTCTCAGGTTTTCCACGTCCAGCGCTTCCAGCCCGCCTTCCTGCATGGTTTTTAGCACCAGGCCTATATGCGGCAGTTCCCCATGCGGGAACACATAGCGTTCAATAAATTCGCCGCCGCCATAGGGTGATTCTCCGCTCTCGGAATCGGTCGACGTGATTCCATGGTTCATGGCGATGCCGCCGTCTGCCAGCAGGCTCTGCAGTTTCCTGAAGTATGCCGGAAGATTGAGCAAGCCCACATGCTCAAACATGCCCACGCTGGTAATCCTGTCAAATGTTCCGGCCACATCCCTGTAGTCCTGCAAGCGGATTTCTATCTTGTCGCTCAGGCCCAGCGCGTCAACTCTCTGTTTCGCTAGTGCAGCCTGGTTTTCGGACAGGGTGACGCCTACGCAGTGTGCGCCGTATTTTTGTGCTGCCCGGATCACCAGGCCGCCCCATCCGCAGCCGATGTCCAGCAGCTTGTCCCCCGGGCGCACGCGTATCTTGGTCAGGATATGGTCTATTTTCTTCAGTTGCGCCGTTGCCAGATCCTCGTCGCCGTTTTCAAAATAGGCGCACGAATACAGCATGTTCTCATCCAGCCAAAGCTTGTAAAAGTCATTCGACACGTCGTAATGGTAACGGATGGCCTCCGCGTCCTTGGCTTTGCTGCGTCCGAATGAGCGCCTTATCCTGGCAAATTTACCTTCCTGCTTCAGCGTATTCGAAGCAAGCTCGCCGCCGATGGAAATGATCTCACTGGGCTTGCCGATGATATCGATTTTCCCATCAACATAGGCCGAACCGAGATTGGACAAGGAGGGCGTCAGCAGGTAACTCAATGCCGATGCGTGGGGGATCTTGATGATGACCTTGGGCGGCGCCTGGCTCAAATCGAAATATTTTCCGTTCCATAGTTCGACCCTCAACGGCAGCGCCATCTTGTTACTGACACTGCTGACCCATTGTTCAAGTTTATGTTCCAAAAACACTTTTACCCTCCAGAAAAAAGCAAGGCGGTCAATGTCCAGGCTTGCTAATGAGATTAGCCTGATGGAGGGCCATTCCTCTATTTTTGAGGCGGGTTTCCGCAATCAGGTACTGGAAATGGAAGCAAATTCGGCATGATGTTTCTCAGGGCGCTGCTTTGGCGATACGAAAAGAGTTCCCGGAAAATCAAAGAAACGGCTTCGTTAACTATAACAATACATCTTTTTCAATTTCTTGGCTGGAGCATGGATTTTCCTGTTCCCGCGCAACAACGGCGGGACGGTCAGAATCCCCTACCCCTGCCAATTTACAAAAAAAACAGCGTACTCCAGGAGGGGCACGCTGCGAAAGCCAGAACATGCTCTGGACAAGGGAAAAAATTAATTAGTCTGCTTTTGCGAAAGTTGTTGTGGCGTCGCCATGTTCTGCGCTTGCCGTCGGTGATGCACTCCAGCCGCCGCCTATGGCGCGAATCAGGTTGACCGCGGATTTGGCGCGGGCCCCATCCAGTTGCGCGGCAACGCGCTGTTGCTGCAGCACCGTGCGATCGGCGTCAATCACATTCAGGTAGCTGACGGAACCTTCGCGATACTGGACATGCGACAGCTTGGCCGCGCGCGCGGCGGCCTGCACCGCATTGTCCTGTGCCTGGGTCTGATCGTTAAGGATACGCAGATCGGCCAGGCTGTCTTCCACCTCTTTGAAGGCGTTCAACACGGTCTGGCGGTAGTTGGCCACGTCTTCCTCATACGCGGCACGCGCCTTGTCCACGCCTGCCTGGCGGCGACCGCCGTCGAATAAAGGCAAGGATAGCAAAGGCCCAAGCAGGAAGGTACGGCTGCTCCAGTTGAACAGTTCCCCCAGACCGGCGGACTCGTACCCCAAGGCGCCGGTAATGTCCAGGCGCGGGAAAAATGCCGAACGCGCGACCCCAATGCGGGCATTGGCGGCGGCCATGCCGCGTTCTGCCGCGGTAATATCGGGACGGCGTTCCAGTAGCGACGACGGCAGCCCGGCAGGGATGTTGACCGTGATACGCGACAATGGACGCGACTGGAAGCTGAAGTCGGCCGGGGGTTTTCCCAGCAGGAGCGCCAGCGAATGTTCAGCCACGGCGCGGGTGCGAGCCACTCCGAGCGACTCCGACTGCGCCGAGGCCAGCTCGGCTTTGGCGCGGGCCAGGTCCAGTTCGCTGATATCGCCTTCGTCAAAGCGCTTTTGCACCAGCTTCAGGGTCTGCGAGCGCAATTCCACGGTGCCGGAATACAGTGCTTGCTCGGCATCCAATTCCCGCAGCAGGAAGTAGGCTTGCGCTACGTCAGCCTGGAGGGCCAGTTGCACAGACTGGAACAGAGCTTCATTTTTCTGCGTATCTGCATTGGCAGCATCTACTGTTGAAGAGACGCGGCCGAACAGGTCCAGTTCATAAGACGCACCGAGCCGGGCGCTATAAGTATTGCCGATTGGCACATTGCTATTGTCCGGCAAGCCTTGCGATACCGGAGATGGACGTCCCCTGCTGGCGCCAAGGCCGGCATTTACTTGCGGGAACAAGCCTGACCGCGCATCTTGCCGCAGGGCGCGCGATTGTGCCAGCCGCGCCGCTGCCGCTTTCAGATTCTGATTGGCGGCCAGTGCCTGCGCCTCCAGCTCATTCAGGCTGTCGTCTGCAAAGATCTTCCACCATTCGCCGCGGGCGAGATGTTCTGCCGGTTGCGCTTCCTTCCAGTGGGCATTTTCCTGCGACATTGCGGCTTCCTTGAATGCCGCGGGGATAGAAACCTCCGGGCGTTCATAAGTCGGCGCAACCGAGCAGCCCGCCAGCGCCAGCAACAGCATCAGCAGCGAAGAAGCCGATTTCAGGGGTTTGATAGTATTCATCATTTTTGTTCCTAATTTTTCTCAAAATTACAACGATGCTGCAGGATGAGTTGTTGAATGTGCTACTGTGTGCGCCACCGCCGGAGCTTCATGCACGACCGCGGAGTGCAGCTTGCGGCTGCCGCTAATGGAACGCAACAGCACATAGAACACCGGCGTCAGGAACAGGCCGAACAGTGTCACTCCCAGCATGCCGAAGAACACCGCGACACCCATCGCATGGCGCATTTCTGAGCCGGGGCCGCTGGAAGTAACCAGGGGCACCACACCCATGATGAAGGCGATGGATGTCATCAGGATAGGACGCAGACGCAGGCGGCTGGCGTCGATCGCTGCCTGCATCGGCGTGCTGCCTTGCAATTCCAGCTCACGCGCAAATTCCACGATCAGGATCGCATTCTTCGACGCCAGCCCCACCAGCACCATCAAGCCGATCTGGGTAAAGATGTTGTTGTCGCCGCCGGTCAGCCAGACGCCGGTTAGCGCCGCCAGCAAGCTCATCGGTACGATCAGGATCACCGCCAGCGGCAGGGTCAGGCTTTCATATTGCGCAGCCAATACCAGGAACACCAGCAGCACGCTGATAGGGAAAACCCACATCCCGGCATTGCCGGCCAGTATTTGCTGATAAGTCAGGTCTGTCCATTCAAACTTGATGCCTGCAGGCAGGGTCTTCGCCGCAATACGTTCTGCCGCAGCCTGGGCCTGGTTCGACGAATAGCCGGGTGCCGGGCCGCCGTTGATATCGGCCGCGGTATAGCCGTTGTAACGGACTACCATTTCAGGGCCGAAGCTGGGCGTTACCTTGACCAGTGAAGACAGCGGCACCATCTCGCCCGAGGTATTGCGGGTTTTCAGTTGCAGGATGTCTTCCGGCTTGGCGCGGTAAGGCGCATCCGCCTGGGCGCGCACCTGGTACACGCGGCCAAAACGGTTGAAGTCATTCACATACAAGGAGCCCAGGTAGATTTGCATCGTATCGAACACGTCGGTGACAGGCACGCCTAGTTGCTTGGCTTTCACGCGGTCCAGGTCCACGTCCAGCTGCGGCACGTTGATCTGGTAGCTGGAGAACATGGGACCCAGTTCTGGTGCCGTTTTGGCTGCGGCAATGAAGGCTTGTGCGGCAGCGTCCAGTTCGGCATAGCCCAAGGCGCCCTTGTCCTCGATTTGCATCTTGAAGCCCCCTACCGTGCCCAGCCCCATTACCGGCGGCGGCGGGAAGACTGCAATAAAGGCGTCCTTGATGCCGGAGTACTTCTGATTCAGCTTGCCGGCAATGGCGTCGGCCGATAATTCCTTGCCACGGCGCTCCTCAAACGGCTTCAGGGTCACAAACACGATACCGGCGCTGGAACTGTTGGTGAAGCCATTGATGGACAGGCCTGGGAACGCCACCGCGCTCTCCACGCCCGGCTCTTTCAGCGCGATATCGGACATGCTGCGAATGACCGATTCAGTGCGGTCCAGCGTTGCGCCGTTCGGCAGTTGGGTAAAGCTGATCAGGTATTGCTTGTCCTGTCCAGGCACAAAGCCTCCCGGTACGATATAGGAAACACCGATGGTCAAGGCCAGCAGCACGACATAGACGCCCATCATCGAGGCTTTGCGCGAAATGACGCCGGTGACACCCTTGGAGTAATTTTCTGAGCCGCGATTGAACATGCGGTTGAAGCCGTTAAAGAAGCCGCCAAACAAGCGGTTCATCACCTTGGTCAGCCAGTCAGGCTTTTCGTCATGGCCCTTCAGCAGGATGGCGGCCAGGGCCGGCGACAAGGTCAGTGAGTTGAACGCGGAAATCACGGTCGAAATGGCAATCGTCATTGCGAACTGCTTGTAAAACTGGCCAGTCAAGCCTGTCATGAATGCCAAAGGTACAAAAACCGCAACCAAAGTCAATGCAATCGCGATAATCGGACCGCTGACTTCACGCATCGCGCGGTAAGTCGCTTCTTTCGGCGTCAGGCCGGCGGCAATATTCCTTTCAACGTTTTCGACCACCACGATTGCATCGTCCACCACAATGCCGATCGCCAGCACCATGCCGAACAGCGACAGAGCGTTGATGGAATAGCCGAAACCCAGCATCAGCGAGAAAGTGCCAACGATGGATACCGGCACTGCCAGCAAGGGAATCAGCGAAGCGCGCCAGGTTTGCAGAAACACTATCACCACCAGCACTACCAGCGCGATCGCTTCCAGCAAGGTTTCAACTACCGCATGGATACTGGAGCGAACGAACTGTGTCGGGTCGTAGACGATCTTGTATTGCACGGAGCTAGGGAAATCGGCAGACAATTCTTTCATCGCTGCACGCACCTGGTCAGAAACCTCCAGCGCGTTTGCGCCCGGAGCCTGGAAAATAGGAATAGCGACCGCGGGTTTGTTGTCCAGCAGCGAGCGCAGCCCGTATTCAGAGGCCGCCAATTCTATGCGCGCCACGTCGGCCAGGCGAGTCACGGCGCCATCGGCAGAGGTTTTCAGGATGATGTCTGCGAATTCGGCTTCGGTTTTCAGGCGGCCTTGCGCATTCACGTTAAACTGCAAAGGCGTGTCCGGCAAGTTGGGAGACGCGCCGATCACCCCGGCTGCGACCTGCACG
>DATHMC010000337.1:0-17949 GCA_035487495.1 Undibacterium sp. | reverse complement strand
GTGCCTATGCCGGCCACCCAGCGCACGTCGGCGGTGCTGGATTTGCCGAACTTGCCTTCGGCCAGGTTCAGCAGCGAGCCGCCCGAATAGGCCACCAGGGTATCCGGTTCCGCCTTGCGTTGCGAAATGATGGAATTCCAGGCGACCGCGCCTATGCCGCCTGGCAAATAGCTGATCTGCATGTCGTTGCCGCCCAGCGCTTTTTGTATCAGCTTGCAGGTCTGGTCCATGCCGCCGCCCGGTTTGGCCGGCGCCAGGCAGAGCGGGCCGCCGGCTTTCGCTGCGGTATCGCTTGTCTCGGCGGACGCCGCCGTCAGCGCGCCGCACGCCAGTGCCGCAGCGGCGAAGGCTGACAGGCGATGGCGGAGGTGGGCTGGCGGCAGGCGCATGATAAAAAGGGATTCTTTCAAAGTGACAGGCATGCTAGTCCTCCTATACTTTCAGTTAGCTTTCAGGGGCGGGCTTTACCCGGATACTTGTTGTGCGTTGCAATATGCAGATTTGCATAATCTATGCAGATATGAAAGGCGCTTTTGCAAAAGGCGGGAATATGGGTATGATAAAAAGCAGAGACGAATAACCATTAAAACTATACCAAGATGCGCATATTGCTGGTTGAAGACCATATAGAACTGTCCCGCTGGCTGGCCAAGGCCTTGCGCGATGCCCGCCTGACGGTGGAGTGCGCGATGAACGGCGCCGACGCCGACGCGCTGCTGCATACCCAGGAATATGCGCTGGTGATCCTGGACCTGACCTTGCCCAAGATGGATGGGCTGGACGTATTGAAGCGCATGCGCGCGCGCGGCAGCAAGACGCCGGTGTTGATATTGACCGCGCGCGGCGGCCTGAATGAAAGGGTGCAGGGCCTGAACCTGGGGGCGGACGACTACCTGGCCAAGCCGTTTGAGCTGGCCGAGCTGGAAGCCAGGGTCAAGGCGCTGTTGCGGCGCTCGCAGGGCAATGAGGCCGTGACGCTGACTTGCGGCGCGCTGTCGTTTGATACGGTGTCGCGGCTGTTTTCGTATGGCGATGTGCCGTTGTCGCTGACGCCGCGCGAATACGCGGTGCTGGAAGCGTTGATCATACGGCGCGGACAGGCGGTGCCGAAGGAAAAATTATTTGACGAGGTCTTTGCGCTGGACGACGATGCCAACCTGGATGCGATAGAAATCTATATCCACCGCTTGCGCAAGAAACTGGAAAGCGTCAGCGCCGGCAGCGTCGCGATCACGACCTTGCGCGGCATAGGCTATTTGCTGGAAGCACGCGGCGCGTGAAAAAAGTCCGATGAAACTGTGGCAATCCGCCGATCCGGTCGGCAGCCTGCGCGGCCAGTTCCTGCGCTGGCTGCTGATCCCCTTGCTGCTGCTGGTGGCGCTGAATGCCTATTCCGTGTACCGCAATGCGCTGGATGCGGCGGATCTGGCCTACGACCGCTCCCTGCTGGCCTCGGCGCGGGCGCTGTCGGAGCGGGTCAACATCGTCGACGGCAAACTGGTCGCCGACGTTCCCTATGTCGCGCTGGACAGTTTCGAGACCGATACCCTGGGGCGCCTGTACTACAAGGTGACCGGCATCAATGGCGAATTCATTTCCGGCTATGAAGACCTGCCCACCTTGCCGGCGGATGTGCCGCGCTCGGAGATCTATCCGGCGCTGGTGCATTTTTTCCGGGCCGACTATCAGGGCCAGGAGGTGAGGATAGCCGCGCTGCACCAGCCGGTGTACGACGACAGGATGCGCGGCATCGCGCTGATCGAGGTCGGCGAGACGATGGATGCCAGGCGCGGCCTGTCGCGCACCATCCTGCTCGACACCCTGTTGCGCCAGGCGGCGCTGATCCTGGCGGTGGCGCTGATGGTGTGGGTGGCGGTGCGCTTCGTGCTGCACCCGCTGATGCAGTTGAAGGCCAATGTGGAAGCCCGCGAGCCCACCGACCTGTCCGATTTTGATGCGGCGCTGGTGCACAAGGAAATCCGGCCGCTGATTATCGCGATGAACGGCTATATGGCGCGCCTGCAAACCCTGATCAGCGGGCAAAAACGCTTCATTGCGGATGCCTCGCATCAGTTGCGCACGCCGCTGACGGTGCTCAAGACCCAGGCTGAACTGGCGCTGCGCGAGAACGATGCCGGGGCGATGCGGCAGATCGTGGAAAGCATCGCTGCCACCACCGACTCTACAGTGCACCTGGCCAATCGCTTGCTGACGCTGGCCCGCACCGGGCACGGCGCCGCCGAAGGGGCCATGGCCAGGGTGTCCTTGCGCGACGTCGCGCGCAGGGTATGCACCGAACTGGCCCTGCCGGCGGTGAAAAAACAACTGGATTTGTCGCTGGAAGCGGAACAGGAAGTCACGGTGGTCGGGCACGAACTGCTTTTACATGAAATGCTGTCCAACCTGCTGGACAATGCGATCCGTTACACGCCGCCGCAAGGACACATCGTGGTCAGGGCCTACCTGAAGGCGGCGGCGGACGGCGCGGTACCGGCCGAGGCGGTGCTGGAGATCGAAGACAGCGGCCCGGGTATCGCCGCCGCCGAGCAGGAGCGGGTATTCACGCCGTTCTACCGGGCCGCCGCCGCGGCGGAGAGCAATCCAGGCGGCGCCGGCCTGGGCCTGAGCATAGTGCGCGATATTGCGCTGTTACATAATGGGCAGATAACTCTAAGCAATGTTGTTGCAGAGCAATGTTTAAGGGTGGTAATCTCTTTCCCTGTCGACTAATTCAGCGTGGTGCTGTCCAAGTGATGAAACTATATAAGCGCGCCTTATTGCGCGATACGGCGTTGCACATCTTCGGGGCGGCCAACCGCGCGGTGGAAACGCCAGCGCTGCGGCGTGCGCCTGTTCCGGCGCCACTATCCATCGCTTGCATGGCGCCGCCCGTTGCGAAGCATTGCACGGGAACCGGCAAGGCCTGATGCCAGATGCATCCGCTACGCACCGCTAATTCCACCACGGGCATGGTTCCTGTTGGCTCCAGGCAGGCATGGCGACACCGGCTGCCTGGCAGGCTGTTGCACCTGATCTTATGGCTGTCCCTGCTGCAGCCGCTGATGGCGCGCGCCGAACAGCCGGACCTCGTTTTGATGGTCGCCGCCAGCAATGACGCCAGGCAGGGCAGCGCACCGCAGCCGGCTTTTCGCAACACGATAGAATTTGTCGAGCGCGAGCTGGGCGTCGGCTTTGAGGTGCGCCGTTACCCATGGAAGCGGCTGATACAAAACCTGAATAGCGGCGAGGGGTTGGCCTTTGGCTTGTCCAAGAACGCTGTGCGCCTGCAGACCCTGCACTTTTCCGAACCCGTGTATGTCAATTATGTGTGGCTGGTCACCAGGAGCGATGCTGCGTTTCCTTTTTCAGCGATGCCGGACCTGAAGGGCAAGTCGCTCGGCGTCAGCCGCGGTTCCAGTTTCGGCGACGAGTTCGACCGCCAAAAGAATATCCTGTTCACCGCCGAAGAAGACGCCTACGGCTTGCAGAACCGCCTGAACAAGTTGCTCAGCAAGCGCATGGATGCAATCGTCTACCAGAACCGCAATGCCGATCCCGAGCAGGTGGAGGCGATGTTGAACCGCCTGGTGGCGGAGCAGATGCCGGAAATCAAATTGCCGCCCGGCGTCACTTTTCGCGTGCTGCGCAAACCGTTGATGACAGACAATATCCATTTCGCGATACGCGCGCAAGACGACGACGGCATCATCAAGAAAATCAATGCCGTGATTGCCAGGGGGAAAAAGACGGGCGAACTGGCCCGGGCGCTGAGCTATGAGCAATGAGGCTGCGGGGGCGCAATTTGTGGATGCCGTCTAAACAATGTTACGATACTCGGTAGAGTATAAACCACCGGCAGGCAATCATCATGGCAGACAGCGCACCTCTCAAAATCATTCAAGGCACGGCGCTGACCGGGCCGCAAAAGAAGGATTTGCTGCACCGGCTGGCGCGGGTCGAAGGGCAGTTGCGGGGAGTGCAGAAACTGATCGCCAAAGCCGCTGAACCGGCCGACTGCGAAGCCATCGCCCAGCAGATGTCGGCCGCCCGCAAGGCGCTGGACCGGTCCTTTGTGACGCTGCTGACCAGTGCCATCGTCACGCATACCGGCGCTGAAGGCGGTCATGAAAACCAGGCGGAAAGGGTGCTGCGCCTGGCAGCCTTGCTGGACAAGTTTGCCTGAGCTGCCGTCCCCATTGTCTAAGCAAGGGCGGAATGGATGTAGAATGATGCAATGAATATCACTCTACCGGAACTGGAAGCTGCCATCAATTACTGGCGCCAGCAACGTCCCGCGACCGGCGACGAATGCGCGCTGTCGCCCGAGGTGAATATCCTCGCAGGCGTGTATGCGCTGATGATATTCCACCGGAAAAAAGAGATAGCGGCGCAGGATCTGCAGCCGCCTGCGCAGAGCTTGCTGCGTGTCTGGCAAGAACAAAAATAGCAGCGCAACGCGGTGGCCGGTGTTCCGGCCCTTGCCGGGCACAAGCCGTATCCCTGTTTAGCCCGATCCACCCCCACAATGATTTGTCTGCGCACCTGGGCCGCTAAGCCGCCAGATGCCTTGCTTGCCGGGACGGCGTCGATGACGTGGCCACGGCGCGGTGTTGCTCGTTGCCCCTGCCCGCCGATTTATCGGGGCCGTGCTGATGGATGGACTGCCCGGCATAATCGGTCTTGAGCATCGCCGCCACCTGTTCCTGGTCCATCCCCCTTGCCGTGGTCAGCCACTCGGCCACCAGCGCCGCCAGGCGTTCCAGCGCTATCCTGTGCGTTGCATCGGTGCGCGCATACAGCCAGTCCGACAGCGCCATGAAATGCTCAAACGGCGTGTCGCCCAGGATCACCGGCAGCGTATGCGCGAAGCGCCCCGAGTTGGCGACCAGGTCCCAGTAGCGGGCAAAGCGCACCAGCCTCTGCATCATCGCAAAATCGATGGTGTTATTGGCCAGTATCGTGTACGGCGGATGTGGGTCGAATACCAGCCCGTGTTCTTGCGTGTGGCGGATGATGGGCGTGCCGCGCAGGCGCTTCAGGATGCCGAACTGGATCTCGTGCGGCTTCAGCGCGTACAGCCGGTTGAAGCCCAGCGCGAAGCTCTCCACCGTCTCGCCGGGCAGGCCGGCGATCAAGTCCACGTGCAGGTGGGCGGCCGAGTGTTCGCACAGCCAGCGTATGTTTTCTGCCGCCTTCTCATTGTTTTGCTTGCGGCTGATCAATGCCTGCACTTCCGGGTTGAAGGTCTGTATGCCTAGCTCAAACTGCAAGGTGCCGGGCGGGAATTTTTTGATTCCCTCCTTCAACGCGTCCGGCAAATGGTCGGGCACGACTTCAAAGTGGGCGAACACCGGATCGTCCGGATGGGCCTCCAGCTTGTCCAGGAAGAATTGCATGATCTTCAGGCTGGTCTTGATATTCAGGTTGAAGGTGCGGTCGACAAACTTGTACAGGCGCGCGCCGCGCGCATGCAGGCTCTCCATTTCGGCCAGGAACAGGTCGATATCGAAAGGCCAGGCGGTCTTGTCCAGCGCCGACAGGCAGAATTCGCACTTGAACGGGCAACCGCGCGAGGCTTCCACGTACAGCGTGCGGTTCTTGATATCGTCATCGGTGTATAAATCGTAAGGCAGGCTGATCTGCGCCATCGGCGGCTGCACGCCGGCATGGACTTTCATCAGCGGCTGGGGGCCGCGCAGGATTTGCCGGCAGAGCTCGGGAAAGCTGACGTCGCCCCAGCCGGTAATCACATAGTCGGCCAGTTTGACGATCTGTTGCTCATTGGTCTCATACGAGACTTCCGGGCCGCCCAGCACGATCACCACTTCCGGCGCGACCTGTTTCAGCACCGCTACCAGTTTGGTGGTTTCCTCTATGTTCCATATATACACGCCAAAGCCGACGATCAGCTTTTCGCCGGTTTTCTGGTGCGACAGCAGTTTTTCGACCATGTCGGTGGTCTTGGCGCCGATCACAAATTCTTGCAGGCGGGTTTCCGCCTGTAAATCCCCCATGTTGGCAAACAGATAACGTAAACCCAGCGAGGCGTGGGCGTAGCGGGCGTTCAGGGTGGACAGCAGGATGGTCATGGTGCAAGGGACTGGCGGGGTAAAGCCGTATTGTACGCTTGTGGCCCCGGGTTCCATCGGAAAACAGGCTTTTGCCGCCGCTATTTGTCAGGCCGCCAACTGATTCCAGTCCGCATTTTTTGTCGTTTGATCCCGCGTTTATGCATTTCGTCGCAAGCCGCTCGCAAGCCGAGGGGGCTTTGTCTACAGTGCATACATCGGCAAACGATAAAAACAAACCGGCAAACAACCCAATATCACTACAGAGGCAAACAAAATGAAAACAGCAAACTCCTTCAAATCCGGCGTGATCGTGGCAACAGCACTGGTTGCAGCAGTATTCGCCAGCGGATGCGCCTTCCAGACTGCGGCGCAGCAACCGGTAGCCGCAAGCGGCGTGCAGACCGTGACCATCGCTGCCAAACGCATGACGACAGATGAAAAAATCGCTTTCGACACCGCCAATGCCGGTACCCAAACCGTGGTGCTCGTCGCCAAGCGCCTGACCGCAGAACAAAAACTGGCGATGCTGCAAGAAGATATGCACATCCAGGCGAGCGCTACACGCCGCAGCCAGCCGGCAGCCTGATCGGGGAAATGTCCGCCGCTTCCTTTTGAAGGCCGCTTTTCGTCCGTAACCGCGTCACCCGCACCACCCGCATCACCCGCACCACCAGCATCACCCGCATCACCGTCCACCGGATTCGACCGGTAGTAATAAAAATTCGGCAAGCACAATCCTGCAGTGCTTGCTGCGGCGGCAAATTATCCAGCGCTTCAGCGCCGACCCGCGACCATGCCGGCAGCTTCATTGCCAGCCTTCGCCCGCCAAGATCCCCAACGGCACTTGCCACAATAAAATTTCCACCCGCATCGCGATGCGACCGCCGCAATACGGCGCCAGGCGAGCTACTGGGGCGCCAGCAGTGTTTTTCCTGAACCGCCCTGCTCATATAAATTGATGTCGTTCAGGCTGTCGAAGCAGGCGGCCGCTTGCGGATCCAGGCCCGTCCTCAGCTGTTCGTCGGCAGATCTCAATTGGCCATGGTTGACCAGTACCCGCATCTTGCTCAGCAAATCGGCGGTATGCAGCAAGTGTCCCAGCGGCGTCCAGTCGGGCGCCTTGCTGCCGCCAGCCTGCTGCTGCAAAGCCTGCACCACCTCCACCGGAAAACCCCAGCGCTGCGCGATACGGTAAGACAAGGTCGCGGCGGCCGACGTGAACGCCAGCGCAAAACTGCGTGAATACCTGAACCTGGGTTCTTCGCAGACTTGGTCCAGCAGGCGGAAGGCGATGATCAGGCCGACGTTTTTCATCAGCCCCGTCAGGAAGGCCTGGAACGGGTCCTGGCTGCCGGCAAGATGATGGCAGGCAATCGCGCATTTTTCCGACTGGTTCCAGATGCGCGGCGCCGCGCGGCGCGTGTAGTGCCCGGAGTTCAGGTTGATGATGGGACGGAAGGCGACCTTGGCGATCAGCAAGCGCAGCCCGTCTTCGCCGAGTATCATGATGGCCTTGTCCAGGCTGCTGATGCGGTCGGCGGGGTTATACAGGGAACTGTTGACTGCATTGATCAGCTCGCCGACCAGCACCACGTCCTTGACGATATGCTGCGCCAGTTCGCTGGCCGACACGCTCTTGTTGCGCAGGCTGTTCAGTAGCTGCGGTATCACGGTAGGCACGCGCGGCACGACGACGGCATCGTTCAAATCCGAGGCCAGCAATGCATACAAGGCCTGCAAGATATTTTGCTCGGTCTCCATGCTATGGCCTTCGCCTGGGTGGCCCATCAGCCAGTCGAAAAAGATCGCATCCACGGCCAGCCGGGGTTTCCAGGCGACAAAAATCTCTGGCGCGGCGACCGGCGGTGCAACGGTGGTCGCGGCTACCGCTTCAGCTGCGGCGGGCGCGGCAATTTCCGCCGGACCGGGCGCGATTTCCTCTGCAGCGCTTGCGATGCCGGCTGTCGGCGCTGGCGCTTCATTCTGGGTAAACCAGCGTTTCAGAAAATTATTCAGCGCTTTGCGCACGGCATCTCCCCAGGTTTGCGTTGCGGCTCCCGCAGGTGCAGGGCAGCGGTCCTTTTGACCGTGTCAGTCTGACAGGGTTTGCGGCAAATAGCCATGCGGCATGCTTGCATCCCGGCGCTGCGTGTTGTGCCGGGACTCAATTCGCGGCGACCTGTTCCAGTTCCGCCTGCAGCCTGGCCATCTCGCGCATCACTTCCTGCGGGAAGCCGGGCGCCGCCCAGGCGCGGTAATTCTGTTGGGCAAAGGCCAGCGCATTCTTGTAGTACAGGTAGGCGTTCAGGCGGTTGCGCACGTAGTTGTTTTGCGTGCGCACCACCTTCCCCGGCGTTCCCATCACAATCGAGTTGGGCGGTATCACCGTGCCCTCTTTCAAGAAAGTGTGGCCGGCGACGATGCTGTTGTCGCCGATGACGCAGCCGTCCATGATGGTGGAGTTGATGCCTATCAGGCAGTTGTCGCCGATGGTGCAGCCGTGTATCGTGCAATGGTGGGTGATGGAGCAATGGCTGCCGATGATAGTCGGCGTCTGGTCGCCTACGTGCAGCATCACGAAATCCTGGATATTGGTGTAGGCGCCGACCACGATTTCCTTATGCTCGGCGCGGGCCACCACGTTGATCCATATCGATGCATTCTCATGCACACTCACCTTGCCGTACAAGTGGGCGGTCTCATGTACGTATGCGGCCTGGTGCAAGCTTACCTCCGGTCCTATCACAGCCATGCTGGTCTCCTTGGTTTGCATTGTTCTGGATGTCGTTTGCAGTGATTGTACAAGTTTTGCGGAAAACGTTAGGATCAAGGCAGGCGCAGGGGGGAGCCGGGCATGCGGAAAGATCGGGTCATCATCGTTGGCGGCGGCGTGATAGGCAGTGCGGTCGCCTATTTCCTGGCGGCGCACCCGCGTTTTCACGGCAGCGTGACGGTCATCGAGCGGGATGCTTCGTATGCCCAGGCCTCGTCGGCCTTGTCCGCCGGTTCGATACGCCAGCAATTCTCTGCGCCGGTCAATATTGCGATGTCGCAGTTCGGCATCCGTTTCCTGCGCCAGTTGCCCCGGCACTTGGCGGTCGACGGCCAGACGCCGGAGCTGGGGTTGAGGGAAAAGGGCTACCTGTACCTGGCCACGACCGCCGGCGAGCAGCTAATGCGCGACAACCACGCGATACAGAAACAGCACGGCGTCAACGTGGCCTTGCTGGACCCCGCAGCGCTGCAGGCCAGGTTTCCATGGCTGAATACCGCCGACCTGGCGCTGGCGTCGCTGGGCCTGTCGGGAGAAGGCTGGTTCGACGGTTACGGCTTGTTGACGGCTTTCCGCCGCAAGGCCCGCAGCCTCGGCGTACAGTATGTCGCCGCGCAGGCCCGCGCTTTTGTCCACAACGGCAACCGGGTCCGCGCGGTGCGCCTTGACGGCGGCGCCGAACTCGCCTGCGACTGGGCCGTGAATGCGGCCGGCGCCTGGGCCCGGCCGTTGCTGGCGGATACCGGCCTTGATCTGCCGGTGCATGGCCGCAAGCGTTGCGTGTTTGTATTCTCCAGCCCGGCACAGACCCCGGATTGTCCATTGGTGATCGATCCCGGCGGCTTATGGTTCCGTGCGGAAGGCGCCTGCTGGATTTGCGGCTTGCCGCCGCCGCGGGACGACAATGACGTGCCGCTGGAAGTGGATTACGCTTTGTTCGATCTGGCCTGGCCGGCGCTGGCGCAACGCGTGCCGGGCTTTGAGGCGGTCCGCCTGCAGCGCGCGTGGGCCGGCTACTATGAATACAATACCTTCGACCAGAACGCGCTGCTGGGGCCGCATCCCGGGCTCCCCAATTTGTTGCTGGCAAACGGTTTTAGCGGCCACGGCCTGCAGCATGCGCCCGCCGTAGGACGCGGGCTGGCCGAGTGGCTGGTCGATGGCGCTTATACCAGCCTGGATTTGTCGCCGCTGTCGGCGCAACGCTTGCTGGAAAACCGGCCTTTGTTGGAAAAAAACGTCATTTAACGGTTATCCATCCCTAAACTGCTGCCAATGGTGCTCATTGGAAATAAACGGCAATATTCCGGAACATGTCCGGTTCATCGCGATAGCCTGCCTGCTTCACGCCCGGCACCGCGTCGGGGCGCCGCAGTCTGGCGCGCCATTTTCAGTTTTCATCCCCGCATTTTTGCGTTTCATCGCATGTCGCTGGCAAGCTGCGCGGGCTTTGCCTAAAGTAGCACCATCGCAGCACAAACATGAATTGCTCAACCGAAGGGATACAGAAATGAAAACCGCTCACAAATTTCAAGCCGCCACAGCCATCGCAGGCGCATTGGTCGGTGCAGTTTTTGCCGCCGGCTATGCTTTCCATAACGCCGCCGGCGCGCGGGCTGCGGTAGAACAGGTTCCTACCGTCACCATCACCGCAAAACGCATGACGGCAGATGAAAAGCTGGCCTACGACATGCAGCAAGACGGCTATGCGCAGACTGTCGTGATCTCTGCCAGGCGCCTGACTGCGGAACAGAAGCAAGCCATGCTGGAAGAAGAACTGCGCCTGCAAAATACCGTCGCCAAGCGCGCTGCGCTCGCCGCACAGAAGGCGGGCTGAGCACCGGCAAGGCGACCGTTCTCCGTATTGATTTGCAGTCCAGAAAATTGAAGAATTGAAGTAAAGCGATACTTCTCCATCATTGCCGGGCGCCAGGCGCCGCATCAGCCGATTCACGAGATCGACTGCGCATGGAGAAGCGGAGCGGGCAAATGCCGCTGCCCGGCTTGCCCTCCCCCAGTGGATTTTAAGCCACGTTCCCCGCAGCGTCCGCTGCAATATTGAATCCCCCAGAACTCATTTCACCCGGGCCATCTGCTAAGATGCTGCTGGCTTGCATTCGGCCCGCACCCGGCCCGCTTATCCGACGGGCTTTTTTTGCAACAATTTATACAGGAGATTCATTCCATGGCCGTGTCCTCGTTATTGCCGGTGTTGCTGGTGCCCCTGGTGGGCTGGCGCCTGTACTCACGCTACCGCAAACTGGTAGGCAAGCAAACGCCGCGCGTCGGGAAACTGCGGGCGTCGATGCTGTTGTTCCCCTTGCTGCTCATCCTGATAGGCACGGAAGCCTGGAAGGACACGCTATCCTTCGAATGCCTGCTGGCCGGCGGTGCAGCCGGCATCGCACTGGCGTTTTGGGGATTGAAGCTGACCAGCTACGAATCCGGGCCGGAGGGGCTGTCCTATACGCCCAACTTTTATATAGGCGTGGGCCTGATGCTGTTGTTTACAGGCCGCATGACCTACCGTTTCGTGCAGATTTACAGTACGGGCGGCATGCAGGATGCCCATTCGAACGGATTCGGTATTAATCCCGTCACTACCCTGATCGTGGGCATCGTTTTTTGCTACTATCCCATGTATTCGTCCGGCATATTGCGCTGGCGCCGTGCACATGCGTTAAAGTTGGAGAACCGGAATTGAATAATCAGGAAGAAGAGCGTCTGGTGAATATGGAAATCAAGATCACCCAGCAAGAGGATCTGCTGGAAAGCTTGAACCAGGCCGTCTATCGCCAGCAAAAAAAGCTGGATGAGCTGGAGGCCCTGTGTACTGCGCTGGCCGGCCGCATCAAGGATATGGCGGCGCTGGCGGCCGGTTCCGCCGGCCAGCGTGCGGTGGACGAGAGGCCGCCGCACTATTAGCGCATTTGTTGGGGGCACCATCCTGCAGCATAGTAGGGAATAGGCAGGCGGCGGTGCGCATCTTGGGAAAAAACAGCTAAGGTATTTTCGGCCAAAGTCTCTTGGAAGGGAATTGATTGATGTTGTTGAAACGACAGAGGCCTTTGCCCAGCCTTAGCTGGCAATTGACCTTGCAGATCCTTGGTCTGGTGCTGCTGCTGGTGGCGATCACAGCGCCGCTGTTTTATTTCCTGCACGAACGGCCTATCGTGGATGCGCTGGCGGAGACCACCCAGGCGGAGGCTATCCAGAAGGTGGAAGACCGGCTGGAATCCCAGTTCAGGCCGGTGGAAAGCATGTTGCGGCAAAGCCAGGCCTGGGGTGCTGGCGGCCTGTACCACGAAAAGGACCTGGACAGCTTCAACCGCCTGATGGCGCCGGTGGTGCGCAACACGCCGTTTATTTCCTCTGTCGTGACCGCCAACGAGCTTGGCGAAGAAATCCTGCTGATCCAGATGCCCGGCGGCTGGAAGAACCGCCTGACCAGGGTCGAAGAATGGGGCAAGCGCCAGCAATGGCTGGACTGGAAGGACGGCCAGCCTCCCGCCACCGAATGGAAAGAACGCGACTACGATCCGCGCAAGCGCCCATGGTATCTGGGGGCAGTCGCCGGTAAGTCGCTGGAACAGATACACTGGTCGCTGCCGTACATCCTGGTGTCGACCGGGGAAGCGGCGATATCTGCGTCGGCGCTCTGGCGCAATCCGAATACGGACGTCACCCATGTCATCGATTTTGATGTGACCCTGGCCGATATCTCCCGGCTGACCCGCACTATCACGATAGGTAAATCCGGCTATATCAGCCTGCTGAGCGAGGACGGCAAGGTGATCGGCTTGCCGCACCTGCCCGCCTTTGCCAATGACGACGCATTGCGCTCGAATCTGCTGAAGAAGCCGCAAGACCTGGGCCTGGGCAAAATCCAGGCGGCGCTGGATATCTGGAAAAACCAGGGCGGCAGCGGACAGGCGGCGTTGCGCTTTGACGATGATGACGGTGAAGGCTGGATAGGCTCGGTGCGGCCGCTAAAGGTCGGCACCCAGACCCTGACCATCGTGGCGATTGCGCCGGCATCCGATTTTTCGTCGATATCGGAGCATCTGGTCTATTCCGCGCTGCTGGTGTTACTGGCGGTGGTCGTGATCAGTTACCTCATCGCGCACCGCATCGTCAGCCGCGTCAAACAGCCCTTGCAGCAGCTGGCGAAAGAAAGCGCCCGTATCGGCGATATGCAACTGGATCAGCCGGTCAGCGTGGATTCGCGCTTCCGCGAGATCGTGCATCTGACCGAGGCACAGGAACACATGCGCTTGCTGCTGCTGGAAGCCAGGACTACGCTGGAAGAAGCCAATCACGACCTGGAAGAAAAAATCATCGTGCGCACGCATGAACTGGAACAGGCCAATGACGAACTGGCCACCATCCTGCAGCGCCTGCGCGAGACCCAGGCGCAATTGATACAGAGCGAGAAGCTGTCGGCGCTCGGCGCGCTGGTGGCAGGCGTGTCGCATGAGCTGAACACGCCGATAGGCAATTGCGTGCTGATTGCCAGCACGGTGGAGACGCAGCAGGTCGAGTTCGAGGAACAATTAAAAACAGGCCTGCGCCGCAGCGTACTGAGCAATTTCCTGAATACGCTGAGGGACGGCAACCAGATCCTGCAGCGCAACCTGAAACGGGCCGCCGAGCTGGTGCATAGCTTCAAGCAGATAGCGGTGGACCAGAGCACCAACCAGCGCCGCTTATTTGACCTGAGGGAGACCGTGCACGAGACCCAGGTGACGCTCACTCCAATGCTGAACAAGGCCGGCTGCCGCTTCGTCAATGCATTGCCGCAGGGATTGACGATGGACAGCTATCCCGGGCCGCTGATACAAATCATCACCAATCTGACCACCAATGCGATCGCGCATGGCTTCGAGCACCTGGTAGGCGGCGAGATTCACGTCAGCCTGGCCGCCGACGCAGTAGCCGGGGAGGACATCCGGTTGTTGTTCAAGGATAACGGCCAGGGGATAGCCGAGGGCAACCTGTCGCGCATATTCGACCCCTTCTTTACCACCAAGCTGGGACACGGCGGTAGCGGGTTGGGTCTGAATATCGTGTATAACCTGGTGACGCGCGTGCTGGGCGGCAGCATCAGCGTCAGCAGCGAGGCAAACCACGGCACCTGTTTTGAAATGGTATTGCCGCGCACCGCGCCGCGGACCCTGCCGATGGACCAGGAATTCGAAATGGAATAGCCGCGCTATCCCAGCAAGGCTGCCGTCAGCGAGCGCACCTCTTCCGCCGATTCTTCGAGTATGCTCGCCAGCGTGCCGTCGCCAATCGCACAATCGATCTCGGAAGCATCCTGCCGGATTGTCTCGGCAGGGCGCAGATCCAGCGGCGAGGCTACCTCGGCCAGGTCGTTGGCAAGGATCAGCGTATCGCCCAGGGTTTCCGGCGGCATCACGCGCAAACCGCACCACAGCGATTCCACCGCGGCGGCGACCGCCTTGGGTATCATCAGTTTGGCCAGTACCGCACGGCCTATCGGCGCTTCAAAGGCTACCGCTGCTTCTTCCAGCTCCCCATCCAGCAAATCGGGGAAATGATCCGCGCGGGACAACAGGTAAAACCCGCTGACCTCGTGCACCACGCCGGCGAACATCGCGGTGTCAGGATCGACGTTGCCGACCCGGCGCGCAATCACGTGCGCCAGCGCCGCCACGTGGGCGGTGTGCTCCCACAGTTTTTGTGCTTTCGCGCTGAGCGCGGGATCGATGATCGTGCCGGCGATCTGGCGCACGACGATAGCCGCAACGATGGAATGCAGGGTGCGAAAACCCAGTAGCGGAATGGCGGTGCGGACATTGGCGACAGCGCCGCCAAAGCGGTTATATGCGACAGAATTGGCGACGGACACAACCCGGGCCGCCAATAGCGGCTCGGTCAGGATGAGCCTGCTGGCAGTTTCCAGGCTGCAATCGGGATCGTCTATGGCTCTCTGGATTTTCAGCGAAGCGGCCACATTGGTCGGGAAAATCAATTCTCCGCGCCTGGCCTGTTCCGCTATGCTTTTGAAGGCTTCGACTCTGTTCATGCAAAAATTATACTCTTGCAGCGTCGTAGTAGCCAAAGAAACAACAGGGGCCGGCGGAAAATAGCGCCGGCCCCCAAAACAAAAAAGGGTATCCGTATTTCGCGGTTGATGGCCTATCCGCATGTTGCGATGCAGCGATCAGGTCGTGCCGATCAACTCTCAAGATCGCTGCTTGATCGTCTCAGTTTGCCCCAAAGCGGAAGTAGCTAATCCCGATAGCGGACATTGAAACAGTCACTTTGCGCGGATCCACGTCGCCTCGATTTCATATTCATTGCGGTCTGGCCCCGGCATCGGAGGTGTGCGCAAGACCAAGGTATCGCCAGCGAGGCGCACGTGCCGAATCTGGTCCGTTCCCACCAAGCTTGGATCTCCCGCCACCTCTACGTGATGCGTAATCGTCTTGTCGTCAACCGTATAGGTGCCAGCATAGGCCGTCAGCGTCCAAAACAGTTGCGCAGCTTCTTCGGTGCGATGGCTGGACTCTCGGTCAATCGGGGATCTTCCCGAAGACGTGAACAGCACGCTCATATAGCCGTTCGGCGCATAGATAATATGCCCCACGGGATGTGTTCCGGCAATAGGATAAATCCTGTGCGATTGGACTTCCTCGGCGGTGACGGAAACCAGATTCCAGACGCCGATGACATTGACATTCTCCGCAAACGCGACTTTGGAAAATACTCCCGCAAAGCAGGCAAGCGATAGTCCTGCCCTGATTAGCCATTGTTTCACTATGCATCCCTCCTGATAGCATTGGACGTTGCCCGCTAATTCGCCATTTTGATCTGCCGGTTACTTCTATCATGCCGCTGCCGGCACGGTTTGCCCCGGGGCGCTGGCGAGGCCAAGGATGCCGCCGGCATTCATGCTGTCCACCATCGAGGTCGGAATCAAGATAGTCGTACCTCTTTCCTTGGTCGTTTCGTAAATGATGTTCATCGCCCGCAATTGGAGCGCAGCCGGGTTTTTCGAATAGATGTTCGCTGCATCCAGGAATTTTTGTGCGATCTCTTCTTCGGCGGATCCCAGAATGACCCGTGCAGCCTTCTCGCGTTCCGCCTGGGCCTGGCGGCTCATCGCATCCTGCAATTGCACGGGAATCGCCACGTCGCGTATCTCCACTGAAAGTGCAGATACGCCCCATTCTGCTGTTTTCCGACCGATTTCTTCGGTCAGCAGTTGGTCGGCGACCTTGCGATCCGACAGCAGAGCACTGAGCAGCGATGATCCAATCATTTCGCGCAATGATGTTTGCGCCACGCGCAGAATGGCGTCGCGGTAGTCGGTGATTTCCAGCGCCGCACGCTCTGGATTATGCACTTGCCAGAACAGGACTGCGTCAACGTTTGCGGGCACGGTGTCCCTGGTCAGCGCCTGTTCGGCATTGAACGCCGTGACTTGAATCCGCTGGTCAATCCAGTGGCATACCCGGTCAACGAAGGGCACAATGAAAAACATTCCCGGGCCTTCAATTGCATGCAATTTTCCGAATCGGAGTACAACAGCTTTTTCCCACTGTTGCGCCATCAGAAGTGAAATCCGGGTGAGAATCGCACCGAGGAGTATGAGACCGGGAACAATGTAGGCGATCAGGATTCCGGAGTCATGACCCAGACCTGCAATAAGTATGCCGAAGATAAATAGCAGTGAAGATATGACAATCGCTGGAGCATTCTTGCCTTGAGTATTCATTTCTTGCCTCTCTTTGGTTGAGTCATACCGATAATGCGATTCGCTAAATCGACAGGATCGATGCCCGCTGCGTTTGCGATCGCAATGGTTTCGTGCGCCAGGCTTTCCATGCGCTTTGCCAGCAGCAATGCATCCACCGGGGGCGGTCGCTCGGCGACGTAGGTTCCGCGCGCCCTGACGATGACAATGGCGCCCGTCCTTGCGAGTTCATCGTACGCGTGCCGTACCGTGTTAAGGTCCACTTTCAGGGCGACCGCAAGTTCACGCATCGTTGGCATTTGCACGCCTGGACGAAGCACGCCAGCTCCAATCGCGCGCAATAGCTGATCGCGGATTTGCACATATCTCGGAACACCGTTATCTTCAATGCGGATGGAGGGAATCATTGGTTAAATCCTGTATGCCATAATGCATACAGTAGAACACAAAAATAACCTTGTCAAGTAAAGCAACGACCTTGCCGATTCAGGTCAGGTGAACAAGGTTTGCGTTCGTAGGTGGGTGACGCGGAAGGAGGGGCTTAGTTGTATTGCCCCCTTTATGTCTGCTTGATTCCCAGCATTCCGGCCAAGATATCGAATCAGTACGCATCATCGGTGTATGCGAATGACTGCTATTGAGAACATTTTCGACCGACGGGTATCCGAAAAGCGGACGCTCAACGTCAACAATCACCGAACGGAAGCGAACGCAGCTGGCCGTAGGTCCGACGGATTGGAGTATTGGGCGTCATCGTGTCTCGCCAGTACAAGGCGCTCGACTTCTCGGCAAAGAGCGGTTGGGTCGTGGGGCGGTATGAAGTGCGCTGCAAGTTGCGAGCAGCGAGCACGAATGGCGTCAGACGTGGCAAGCGTCTGAAGACTACGCGCCAGTTTGCGTGGCTGCAGACGCTTCGCAGGAATGACCATACCGACTCCGAGTGAGGCAATGCGCGCCCCATTGTCGAACTGATCCCAGGCGAACGGAGTGATCAACTGGGGAGTGCCTGAGCGTAGTGCTTCAGCGGTGGTGCCGATGCCGCCATGATGCACAAGGACTGCGGCATGGGGAAGAAGCGCAGACAGCGGCACATACGGTTGCCACAGTACGAACTCAGGAAGGTGCGCTGGAACCTGAGCTCGCTCCTTGGTCAGGAAGATGGCACGCCGCCCGAGGCTATCGACGACGGCGAGCGCGCGGGCAAAAAAGTCGGCGGCATGGACATTCCCGGTACCCGGAGTGAAGACTAATGGTCTTTCACCTGCCGCAAGAAAGGCGGACAGGTCTTGCGTGAAGCCATCTTGTGTGGCCGCCTCAAACAGTTGGAAATCGCCCTTAATCAGGGGGCGCGGCCAGTCCGGTACGGGGGGCGCAAACCAGGA
>DATHMC010000336.1:0-25389 GCA_035487495.1 Undibacterium sp. | reverse complement strand
GGCGCGGTCGGTCTGCCTTCTGCGTCCAGCGCCACCGAGACCGGCAGCACTTTCTCGCGCATCAGCTTGTCCGGCGAGGTGGCGCGCACATGCGTGATGGATACCGCCAGGCGGCGCGGCGATGCATACGAGGTCGCCACGGAATCGCTTTCCAGGAAGTCGCGGCTCTTCAGGCCGCTGACGATGCCGGCGGCAAATGCCTCGCCCAGTTTGGCCAATGCCTTCGGCGGCAGTTCTTCGGTAAATAATTCGACTAAGAGTGTTTGGTTCATATCTTTATTCAATCAGGCTGATGCCGCAATCCAGTAGTTGTACAGGCCGGGTTTGAATGCCGCCGGCTCAAGCGGGGACAGGTACTGCGGGTGCCGATGCCAGCATCGGGAAACCCAGTTTTTCGCGCGACTCGTAATAGGCGCTCGCCACCGCACGCGACAGGTTGCGGATGCGGCCGATATAGGCCGCACGCTCAGTGACGGAAATGGCGCCGCGCGCATCCAGCATGTTGAACGTGTGGCCGGCTTTCAAAATCATTTCGTAGGCAGGCAATGCCAGCGGGATCTCCAGCAAGCGTTTGGCTTCCGCTTCGTAATTGCCGAACAGCGAGAACAGGAAATCGGTATTCGCATATTCGAAATTGAAGGTCGATTGCTCTACTTCGTTCTGGTGGAATACGTCGCCGTAGCTGATCCGTGTCGTGACGCCGTTTTCTTCGCGTTCTGTCCACACCAGGTCATACACGTTTTCCACGCCTTGCAGGTACATCGCCAGCCGTTCCAGGCCGTAGGTGATCTCGCCCAGCACCGGTTTGCAATCCAGGCCGCCAACCTGCTGGAAATAGGTGAACTGCGTCACTTCCATGCCGTTCAGCCAGACTTCCCAGCCCAGACCCCAGGCGCCCAATGTGGGATTTTCCCAATCGTCCTCGACAAAGCGCACGTCGTTTTGCTTCAGGTCCAGGCCCAGCGCTTCCAGCGAACCCAGATACAGGTCCAGGATATTTTCAGGGGCCGGCTTCAATACGACCTGGTACTGGTAATAATGCTGCAAACGGTTGGGATTTTCGCCATACCGGCCATCCTTGGGGCGGCGCGACGGCTGCACATACGCAGCGCGCCAGGGCTCAGGCCCGATCGCGCGCAAGAAGGTACCGGTGTGCGAGGTGCCCGCGCCGACTTCCATGTCATACGGTTGCAACAAGGCGCAACCCTGCGCGTCCCAGTATTCTTGCAGTTTCAGGATGATTTGTTGAAATGTAAGCATCGTATCTCTCGGGCTATGGTATTGCTATTGGTTCGCAATGTATCGGTGTAGCAATAAAGTTTGCTAAACCGTCGATTTTAGCGGTTTTTTGCAGGTACAGGCGGATATTGGGCGTACAAAAGGCCGTGAAACAAGACGTAGTGCGAGCTTCGACCGCCTTGAGTCCGGCGAAAGCCTTGCTGTGGGCCGGAATTCGCGGATTTTGTCGGTTTTGTTGTGAAGAGGGAAATTATTTTTGACCGCCGGCTTGGCTGCCGGCGGTCAAAAATTGGCTCAAAAATTTACTGATTTTTTGCCAGTTTGCGCTTGAAGAAGGCTTCTATCGTGCGGTACACGTGTTTCTGGTTGGCCGGCCCGGAAATGCCGTGCTTGGCGCCCGGATAGGTCATCAGGTCAAACAGGATGCCGCGCGAGGCCAGCGCATCGATCAGTTGCGTGGAATTGCTGAACAGGACATTGTCGTCCGCCATGCCGTGCACCAGCAGCAGCGGTGAGCGCAAGCCATCCAGGTGCGCAAAGACATTGCTCTTTTGATAGCCCGCTACATTGTCCTTCGGATGGCTGATGAATTGCTCGGTGTAGTGGCTATCATACAAGGCCCAGTCGGTGACCGGCGCCACCGATACGCCTGCGGCGATCTTGTCGGATGCCGCCGACAGCAGGCGCAGGCTCATGAAGCCGCCATAGCTCCAGCCGAATACGCCTATGCGCTTGGCGTCGACAAAATCCTGCCGGGCCAGCCAGTCTATGCCGGCCACCTGGTCGGCCACTTCATGCCTGCCTAGTTCACCGTAGATCGCGTCGGTGAACTGGCGTTCGCGCCTGGCCGAGCCGCGGTTGTCCAGCCGGAACACAACGTAACCCTGCTGCGCCATGTACTGGTCGAACAGACTGCCCCATTTGCGCTCCACCGTCTGCGCACCGGGGCCGCCGTACACCACCAGGAATACAGGATAGCGCTTGCCGGCCTCGAAATTCAGCGGCTTGCGCAGGGAGTAGTGCAGGGTCTGCCCGTCTTCGGACTTCAGCGTGCCGAACTCGGTCGGCACATGCGCGCCGCGATAGCGCGCATACGGATGGCTGTCGTTCAGTTCATTGTGTTCGATCCAGGTCAGCATGCTGCCGTCTGCATTGCGCAGGCTGACTTGCGGCGGCGTGTCGGGATTGGACCAGGTATCGATAAAGATATTGCCTTGCTTGGAGAACTGGATGTCGTGCCAGCCGTCCGCCAGGGTGATGCGTTTCGGTTGGCCGGCCTTGCTGCCGTCCAGCGGTAACGCATACACCTGCTTGTCGGTGGCCGCGTCGCGGTTGGAGGCGACATACACTTGCCCCGCTTTTTCGTCGACCGCGAGTAGTCCGTCTATGCCCCATTCGCCTTGCGATATGGCATGCAGCAGTTTGCCTTCCAGGTCGTACAGGTAGAGATGCTTGCGGCCGCTGCGTTCGGAAGTCCAGATGAAGCTCTTGTCATGCTCCAGGAAGTAGGGTTTGTCCAGGATGGAGACCCAGGTCTTCGAGGTTTCGCTGACCAGCGTGCGCTGCTGCATGTTGCCGACATCGACGGCCACCAGGTCCAGGTGTTTCTGGTCGCGCGACTGGCGCTGATACACAAGGTGCCTGGCGTCGCGCATCCAGTCTGCGCGCACCAGGTAGATGTCCTTGTTGCTGCCGAGGTCGATCTGGCGGATCGCACCGCTGTCGGGGCTGACCACGGCCAGCGCCACCTGCACGTTGGCTGCGCCTGCATACGGGTAGCGCTGCTCGATGACTTCGGTGTGATTGGCGTAGATTTCGAAGCGCTTGACATTCGGCACCAGGCTTTCATCAAAACGTTTGAAAGCGATGGCGCTGTCGTCGGGCGCCCACCAGTAGCCGCTGGTCTGCGCCATTTCTTCCTGTGCCACGAACTCGGCTTCGGCATTGTGGATGCTGCCGCCGCCGTCCCTGGTCAGTTGGCTTTCCTTGCCGGAGGCCAGGTTGACGACAAACAGGTTTTGATCGCGCACGAAGGATACATAGCGGCCCTTGGGCGAGATCTTGGCGTCCAGCACGCTGCCGGAGGCGATCTTGCGCGCCTGGTCGGCATGCGCCAGATCCACCAGGTACAAATCGCCGGCCAGCGGCACCAGGATTTGCTTGCCGTCCGGCGACCAGCTGTAGCTGATGATGCCGCGCAGGCCCGCCGTGCGCGCCCTTTCGCGCCGGGCTTTTTCCTGGTCGGATAATTGCTCGTTTGCCTGCAGCAGTTTGGAATCGACCAGCATGCGCGTGGTCTTGTCATGCAGATTGAACTCCCACAGGTCGAGCTGGAACTGGTCCTGCTCCCGTCCGCGCAGGAAAGTCACGCGCGCGCCGTCCGGGGAAACCTTCAAGCCGCGCGGCGCAGGGCCTGCGAGGCTGGTGCTGCCATAGATAGCTTCTATGTTCAGCTTTTCTGCGTGGGAGGGAAGTGAAGTCAGGGTCATAAGCAGTACCGGGATAGTATGTCGCAAAAATTGCAGCAGAAAACGCATGGAATAAATCCTAAATCATACCGCAGCGGCCGGCCGGCAGGGCCGCCGGCAGACAGGCGGGTAAAAGAGTGGGCAGGAAGCCCAAGAAGATAGCAGAGATTGCGGGGTTTTGCGATATGGAATGATGCGCGACAGGCGATCCAGCAGGTGCTTGCACGTCAGGTGCTTTCGCGTACCGCCAGTTCAAAGCCCAGGTCGATGCGGGTTTTGGGCAGGTCTTCGCCTTTCAGTGCCTGGATCAGCATTTGCGCGGCCTGGTAGCCCACCTGGTAGCGCGGGGTGACGATGGCGGTGATTGCCGGCGTCGCGCAGGCGGCCCAGGGCAGGTCGTTGAAGCCGGCGATGGCCATTTGCTGCGGCACCTTCAGGCCGCGCCGCTGGCATTCAAACAGGGCGCCGAGCGCCAGGTCATCGTTGCAGCAAAAAACGGCGTCGCAATCCGGATATTGTTCCAGCATGCTGGCCAGCAGGCTGGCCCCCATCGCGACGTTGGTGGGCGACGGCAGCAATACTTCGATGTTCGGGTCCAGCCCCGCTTCCATCAAGCCCTTGCGGAAGCCTTCCCGCCGCTTCATCACGCGCGGGTCCAGTTGCGCAGCCAGGAAGCCGGGGCGCCGATAGCCTTTGGCCACCAGGTGCCGGGCAATGGCGTAACCGGCTTTTTTCTGCGAAAAGCCGACGGTCATGTCATGGCTGCTGGGGCTGAGGTCGAACATGCGCACGGCAGGAATATGATTGGCCGCCAGTTGCCGGCGCACGTCTTCCTGTTGCTCGATGCCGGTCAGCAGGAAGCCGTCCGGAGCGTGCCGCATATAGGTGGAAATCAACTGGCTTTCTTTGGCCGGCGAGTAGCCGGTTTCGCCTATCAGGAACTGATAGCCGGCCTCGCTCAGGCAATCGCGGATGCCGGTCAGGGTATCGATGAACACCATATTGGTCAGCGACGGCACGATCACGCCTATCACGTTGGACCTGGCGGACGCCAGCGTGCTGGCGGCCTGGTTCGGCACATATCCCAGTTTCCTGATCGCCGCGCTGATACGGGCGTGCGCATCTTTTTGCACCAGCTCCGGGGTTTTCAACGCGCGCGATACCGTCATCGCACTGACGCCGGCTTCTTGCGCGACGTCGGTAATGGTCACGCGGCCGGTGGCGCGGCTGGCTTTGGATGGCGGCGATTTGTCAGGGGAGGCTGATTTCTTTGTCATGCTGTGCTTGTGCTTTTGTGCCGCAGGCCCTCAGTGTTGATGTCGCGACATTGGATTCCTGTGCATCATACTACGCGCAGCCTGTCCAAAACACATTGGCCCCGGCAAGACCGGCAAATTAATGCTGCATCGCAGCGCATAAAAGTATTTGACACATCAAAAATGTTAGCGTTATCATTGCCGCTCAATGTTAGCGCTATCATTTATTCTTGAGATGGTAGAGTGTCATTGGCGTATTTCCAAATCTACACTACACAGATAGTGATTCTTGTGGGCATCTATCGCGGGGTTTCCTTATCCCAATGAGCTGCCCATCCTACAAAACAGGAGACAGTCCCATGTTCGGCCTCAGCGCAGAAGCTACCCTATTACTTAATGCATTCATTGCAGTCGTCGTCTTGATCCTGATGATTACGCGCATGCGTATCCATCCCTTTATTGCCCTGATCATCACGTCCGGCTTTTTGGGCTTGATCTCGGGCATGCCCTTGCCGCAGATCGTCAAATCCTTCCAGGATGGGTTCGGCGGCGTGCTGGGTTTTGTCGGCATCGTGCTGGGCCTCGGCACCATGTTGGGCAAGATGATGGCCGAGTCGGGCGGCGCCGACCAGATCGCGCAGACGCTGGTGCGCGCCTTCGGCAAGGAGCGGGTGCACTGGGCCATGATGCTGGGCGCTTTCCTGGTAGGCATACCGCTGTTCTTTGAAATCGGCTTCGTGCTGCTGGTGCCCCTGGTATTCATCGTGTCGCGCCGCGCCGGCGTCTCCATGTTCAAGGTCGGCATACCGATGCTGGCCAGCCTGTCGGTGATGCACGGCCTGGTGCCGCCGCATCCCGGCCCCTTGCTGGCAATCGGCGTATTCGGCGCGGACATAGGCAAGACCATCTTCTACGGCCTGATCGTCGGTTTTCCGACGGTAGTGATCGCCGGCCCCTTGTTCGGTTCCTTCATTTCCAAATACGTGCTGATCAAGCCTTCCGAGCAATTGATGGGGCAACTGGCGCATCAGTCTTCGGACAAGGAACTGCCCGGCTTCGGTGTGACGCTGGTGACGGTACTGCTGCCGGTGTTCCTGATGCTGCTGAAGACCTTTGTCGACGTCAACCTGCCTGACGGCCACCGTCTCCGCGTGTTGATGGATTTTGTCGGCAACCCTATCGTCGCGCTGCTGGCTGCGCTGCTGCTGTCCACCTATACCTTTGGCACCGCGCGCGGCTTTACCCGCCAGCAGGTGCTGCGCTTCCTCGATCAAAGCCTGGCGCCTACCGCCGCCATCGTGCTGATCATCGGTGCCGGCGGCGGTTTCAAGCAGATGCTGGTCAATAGCGGCGTCGGCACCGCAATCGGGCAGATGGCGGTGCATGCGCAAATCTCCCCCTTGCTGCTGGCATGGCTGGTGGCCGGCGTGATCCGCATTGCCACCGGCTCCGCGACGGTCGCCACCATCACCGGTGCCGGCATCGTGGCGCCGCTGGTGACGATGATACCGGGCACCAATCGCGAGTTGCTGGTGCTGGCCACCGGCGCTGGCTCCTTGATCTTTTCCCATGTGAACGATGCCGGATTCTGGCTGGTGAAGGAATATTTCAATATGAGCATAGGCGAGACGTTCAAGACCTGGACTGCGATGGAGACTATCATCTCGGTCGTCGCCATCATCTTTATCATGCTGCTCAACGCAGTGATTTAAACCGGGCGTCCGTAAGGCCGGGTGCAGGAGGATTCATCAATGTCTAAATATATGCTGGGTGTGGATATCGGCACCACAAGCACCAAGGCCGTGCTGTTTACCCATGCGGGTGCGGTAGCGGCCCAGCATGCGGTCGAGTATCCGCTGATCAGCGATACGCCGGGCATGGCGGAGCAGGACCCCGTGCAAATCCATGCGGCGGTACTGGCGACGATCCGACAGGCAGTGCTGCTCGCCGGCGCAACGGCGGCAGACGTCAGCCTGGTGTCCTTCAGCGCCGCGATGCACAGCCTGATTGCAGTGGACCAGGACGGCGCACTGCTCAGCAACAGCATTACCTGGGCCGACAACCGCGCCAGCGTGTGGGCGACCCGCATACGCGAAGAGATGAACGGGCACGCGATCTACTTGCGCACCGGCACGCCCATCCATCCGATGTCGCCGTTGTGCAAGCTGGTCTGGCTGCGGCACGAACAGGCCGGCCTGTTTGCCCGCGCGGCCCGCTTCGTCGGCATCAAGGAATACGTGTTCTTCCGCCTGTTCGGCGAGTGGATGGTGGATTATTCGATCGCCTCGGCGACCGGCCTGTTCAACTTGCAGCAGCTGGCCTGGGACCGGGGCGCGCTGGAGCTGGCGGGCATCGGCGCGCAGCAGTTGTCCGTGCCGGTGCCGACTACCCACCACTTGCGGGGGCTGCCGCAGGATGTCGCTGCGCATTTGGGCCTGTCGGCAGAGACGCCGTTCGTGCTGGGCGCGAATGACGGCGTATTGTCCAATCTCGGCGTGAATGCGATACAGCCGGGGCAGGTCGCCGTCACGATCGGCACTTCGGGGGCGATGCGTACCGTGGTCGACCATCCGGTGACCGATCCATCCGGCAGCACCTTCTGCTATGCACTGACGGACAAGCACTGGGTCATCGGCGGCCCGGTGAATAACGGCGGCAATATTTTCAAGTGGGTGCGCGACGAGCTGGCCACTGCGGAGGCGGAAAGCGCCCGCTGTGCGGGCGTCGATCCGTATCAGGCATTGACCGCGATCGCCGCCCGCATCGCGCCGGGTGCCGAGGGTTTGCTGTTTCATCCCTACCTGGCGGGGGAGCGCGCACCGCTCTGGAATGCCGATCTGCGCGGCTCTTTCTTCGGTCTGGCGATGCACCATCGCAAGGAGCACATGATACGGGCAGCGTTGGAAGGCGTGATCTTCAACCTGTACAGTATCTTGCCGGTCGTGGAAAAGCTGATCGGCCCCACGCAAAGGATGATGGCGACCGGCGGCTTTGCCCGTTCCGCGCTATGGCGGCAGATGATGGCCGACATCTTCGACCGTGAAGTGATGGTGCCGGAGAGCGTGGAATCATCCTGCCTGGGCGCGGCCGTGCTCGGCCTGTACGCGTTGGGAAAAATCGAGTCGCTGGAGGCGATTTCAAGCATGGTCGGCGCCACGCACCGGCACACGCCGATCGCCGAAAATGTCGCCGTCTACGCGCGCTTGCGCCCCATCTTCCTGGCGATACCGCGCAAGCTGGAACAGGAATACAAGGCACTCGCCGAGTTCCAAAGGCAGGCCATAGAATGAAGCGGTAGCGCCAAATCGCGCCGCTCTGCGGACAGATGTTTTCTTCCTGGCAATTAGGGATACAATTCAGACTTTTCAGCTATCTTGTGACAAAATCGGGAAAGCCCGATTTTTTGCAAGCTCCACGTCCTGAATTTTGCGAGCCAGCCATGCCTACCAAAATCCGATTCGCTGTTGCGCTGCTGTTAGCCGGCATATCCCTGACATCTGCCGCAGATGAAGCGCCGAAATTGAGTTCGGCGGCCAGGGACTTCATTGCCAAGGGCGCGCTGCTGGTGCTGAAAGCTTGCGACCTGCCGAAAGGCGTGTGCGGCAAGTCGAGGTTTACCATCACCGGCGAATCCGGCGGCGACAGCAATGACGAAAAAAGGGTGACCAGGCAGATGAGCATGGACGGGCTGGAGCTGGAAATGAGCTATCCGGTCACCAGGCCGAGTAAATTCTACCTGTCGCAGGTCATCATCGGCGGCGGACAATGGAAGATACCGCGCGGGCTGGACCTGGGCAGCAATGCCGCCAAGGTCAGGGCAGTGCTGGGCCAGCCTAGTTACGTCAATGACGATTGTTACGAGTACGTATACGAAGAAAAGCAGAGCAGCGCCAGTTTGTGCTTCAAGGATGACAAACTGGTCAAGCTGGTCTGGGATCAGATGATAGATTGACCGCCATTTGCCAATCCGGGAAATGCCGGGATTGACGATACGGGTTTATCTGGCTTCTTTGACTTTTTCCACTCGCCGCTGCAATACGAAGATAGGCTGCGCCCATTCCATATCCTTTTTCTTTTTGCTGGTGATCAGCGTCAATTCGGAAGGATCGTAGACGTCGGTATTGTGCGTCAGCGGCGTCGTCATCAGGTACTGCGCATCGGTATTCTTCAGGAACTCGCCGACCAGCTGGATGTTGCGGATATCCAGATGGGCAAACGGTTCGTCGATGAATACAAAGCCGCCGGACCCGTCTTCGGATTTCAGCAAGCCTATCAGCAGGATCAGCGACTTCATCACCTGCTGGCCGCCGGAGGCTTCGCCGTCGTTCATGCCTATCGGGCCCTTGCCGTCAAACTTGAAGCGCACGTGCAGGCCGGCCTGCGCCAGCTGGATGTCGTCGTTTTCCAGCTTGACCGGGTCGGTATGCACCTCGATGCCGGCGAGTTCGCCCAGTTGCTTGATGTTGCGGCTATACGACTTGATCGTATAGCGCAGCCTGTCCATGTACGCGGCGCGGGCATTGATCGTGGCTTCCATCGCGCGGTTGTTCTGGTAGCGGCGGTCGTCGGTTTCCGCCTGGCGGCCTTGCAGCAGCGCGTTCAGGCGCACATACTGGTCCACCACGGTGGAGTCGGTTTCCCAGTCGTCGCGGGCCAGGTTATTGCCCAGGCTGCGGATGCGCAACTCGATCTGGTGCGCGTTCTCGTGCTCGTTGACCAGTTCTTGCCGGTGCTTGCTGCGCTTCCAGTTGATCGGCAGCGTATGCCAGGTCTGGCGCATGGTCTGCAGCGTTTCATAGTGCGATTTCCGCTCTTCCGCGTGGCGTTTTTCGGAACCGCGCAGCGCTGCTTCCGCATCTGCAATCGAGGCCTTGGCCTGCTCCCATTTGACGTGGCTGATGGAGCGCTGCTCCGTCGCGGATTTGAGCAACGGCGCAATCTCGCCCAATCTGCCGCCCACTTCTATGCGTTGCTGCTTCAGCGGCTGCGCATTGCGTGTCGCTTCTTCAAACTCGGGGTGGCGCGCGTTCAACTCTTTTGCCGCATCGACGCCGGCCAGGCGGGTTTTCAGCGTGCTGATTTCGCCGGCCAGCTTGCTGATCTTCATGGTCAGCTGGTCTTCCTGCGACTGCAGCCTTGGCATCGCCCTTTGCAGGGCTTCCAGCCTTTGCGAACGGCCGGCATTGCCGAAGCGGTAGCGCGAGGCCTCCACAAACAGCGAGCGGCCGCCGCGCCTTTCGCCGTGATAGGCGTCGGGGGTGATCCATTCCTGCGACTTGGATTGCTTGATGCCGGCATCGATGGAATCCACCATCTGTATGCGTTGCAGCTGTTCTATCAGCCAGCCCGGTGCAGGTGCGCTGAAGCTAACCACGGACAGCAGGCTCTGATCCTTGACTGTAGGGGCGGTGACCCGGTCCGGCACGATAAAGTGGCCGTAGCGCTGCTTCTCGCCGACCCGATAGGCGGCCGACGCATCCTGCGCCTTGTCCAGCAGGATCACCGAGGTAAAGCCGCGCAACACGCCCTCTACCGCGCCCTGCCATTTGGCCTCGGTAACCTCCACGATTTCCGGCAGCATCGTATGGGCGATGCCGGCGTCGTTCAATGCGCGCCGCATGGCCCTGACGTTTTCCGGGTCCGGCAAGGCCGCCTTGCCTTGCAAGGCGGAGATGGTGGCCTGGTCGGCGCTGATGCGGGAGCTGAGCGTATCGCGCTCCTGCTTCAGGCGCGACAGTTCCTCTTCTTTCTTTTCCAGGTCTTCGGCGACATTGGCAACGTCGGCATCGGCCTCCGCCGCCAGTTTTTGCAGGCGGGCCTTTTGTTCCAGCAGGCTCTCCTGCGGCTTCAGCTTGCTGTTGATCTGGTGCAGGCGTTCCCTGAGCTGCGATTCTTCCGTTTCCAACGAGGCTTCATGCTGTTGCGCATTGCTGAGCTGCTGCGCCTTTTGCGCCAGTTCCGCGCGTTTTTCCGACAGCGCGGCGTCCTGGGTCTGCAGCGAGCGCTTGGTGGCGCGGATCGCGTGGCTGATCGACGCGGCCTTTTCCAGCGACTCGTGGTATTGCAGCGTCGGCAATATCTCTTCCTGCAGGTCGCGCTTTTCCTTGTTCAGGCCTTCCCACTGGTGGTAGTTGGCGACGCGCAGGCGCAAGCCTTCCAGGTTGGTCTTGGCGGCTTCCAGCTCGGTTTCAAAACGCTGCAGCTCGGTCTCGGTATCGCGTTGATGGCGCTTCGCGTCGTCATAGGCGTCCAGCACTTCCTTGTCGCCGAATACCTGGAACACCAGGTCCAGCAACTGGCGCGGCGCGTATTCGCACAGCTTGTCGGTTTCGCCCTGTTCCAGCGCCAGCACCTTGCCCATCGCTGAGGACAGGCCGGCGTGCGACAGCCGCTTGCGATAGGTCTCCACGCCCAGCCAGTCATTGGCTTCCTGCACTTCTTCTATCTCGACGATGCCGCTGCGCATCAGATAGTGGCGCTTCCAGTCGCCGCCGTTCTTTTGTATCTGGCAAAACAGCGTGACTTCATCTTCGTACAGGCCGGACAGGCGGAACGGGCGGTTCGAGATTTGCGGACCGACCGCGCTATTGTCGACCACCGCCCGTATCCACGCCGTCTGCTGGCCGGAGTGGCGCGCATAGTGCTTGTACGAGCGTCCCATCGAACATTCCAGCCCGAACAAGGTGCGCAAGGCATCCAGCAGCGTGGTCTTGCCCGAACCGTTCTGGCCGGCGATGGTAATGATCTTGGCATCCAGCGGGATGTTCTTGATGCGTTGCCAGTAGTCCCAGTGGACCAGTTCTAAGGATTTGATGTGGAACATAGTAGATTTCTTTTTTCCTGGAAGCTGCCGCGTCAGCCTTGGCTGGCGGCGGCTTCCTGATTGTTTTTCTGTCTCCGACGCTGTCGGCCGCTCACAGCAACGCCGGCCTATTCCTCTACCGGTGCGACCGGAGCGGCAAGGGTGGCGATTGCCGCCGCCGTCCTGGGCACAGGAACATGGAAGATATCGGCCAGTGCGCCGTTGATGATCCTGTCCTTCAGCGTATCGGTATCCATCAGCAAATCCAGCAATGGGCCTTCAGTGATGAACTCGCCCTTGCGTTCGATGAAGCCGAAGCGCGACAACTGGCCCAGGTTCATGTCCATGCGGGTTTTCTTGCCCAGCTTGTCGCCGAAATCGGCCAGCAGCGTGCGGTAGGAAATGCCGATCGATGTGTCTTCCGCGCGCGGCACCGGTTTTTCCTTGCCGAACATATCGTTCTGGTTTTCTTCCGCCAGCTGGTGCGCTTCCTGCCGCTCGCGCTTGGGCAGGATGATCAGCGCCCACAGCACGACCAGCAGTGCCACGCCGTCGCGCGCCAGGCCGAAATTATTGTTTTGCCAGGTATCCTTGACGCCGAAAATCTTGGGCTCGGTGTCGCGGGTAAACGCCAGCGTCACATGGTCGGCATATACGTTGTCCATGAACTTCATGCCGCAGGCCAGCAGGCGGGCGTCCACTTCGGCGCGGAACAGTTCGTCGGACAGCGCGCGCTTTACCAGCTTGTCTTCGCGGCGCAGGGTCTGGTGCGCCAGCAGGCGCGCAATCAGGATTTGGGAATCTTCATTCATGGGCTTGCTTGTCACTTTCGTCGGCGGCGCCTTCGCCGCTATTGTTATTGTCCGTCGCGGCTACGGCCTCCAGCACAGGCTTGGCTGCTTTCTGCGCATGCTGGGCAACGGCCGCCGTCAACGTGGCGACCGAGATCGCAGCGACGTGTTCGTCTTTTACCTTTTGCATCTTGTCCTTGCTGGAGAATACCAGCGGCAGGCGGGCCAGGTCCGCGGTGGCGCCTTGCAATGCCGATTCGCTGGCGTCGCCCAGCAAAGGCAGCAGCGATGCGCGATACGATGCGATCGAAAAACTGGCCGGCAGCAGCACGTCTTGCAGCGAGGCCGGTTTACCGCTGGCATCGGTGGCGGTCAGCACACCCAGCCAGGTATCCAGTTCCAGCAAGGCGTCCTGGTCGTCCTTTTCTATTTCCGGCGCATTTTCACCGGCCGGCAAGCTGCCCAGCACGGCCGACACGCGCGTGGCCAGCAACTCGCTTTCGGCCACGTCTATCATTTCCGAGGGCGTGATGAACAAGGGCGTAATGGGATTCGACATCGCGTCAGCGGCCAGCGCCGCCAGGTCGTCCTGTTGCAGCAGCCAGGTCTTGATATCGGTGGTGGACAGCCCGGACTGGCCCAGGTGCACGCGCTGGCGTTCGATCTGGTTCAGCGCGCGCGAGAACATGCCCTGCATGTTCAGCAACGCGCTTTGCGCGCGGCCGATTGCCTGCGCCGCCTTGTGGGTGGTGGCGTCGGCCCGGCTGTCATTGGTGATGGCGTGGATGATCTCCGAGCCTTTTTCCACCCAGTCGCAGGCGGTATGCCATTTTTGCTGCGCGGCGCGCAGTTGGAATTCGGAGCCGGAGGCGATCGCGTCGCTGAACTCTTCCGTCAGCTCGATCAGGCGCCCCAGCAAATGGTGCAACTGCTCGACCGAAACCCCGCCGACCGCCTGCGCACCGGCGACCTGGGTCAGCATATAGCTCATCTCGGCCTGGTCGTCCTGCTCATTGATCTGCAGCAGGCTCTCTATCGCGGCCAGCACATTGCGCGCGGTGGGCGTAATCCTGTACACGGATTGCGTTGCATCCCAGACCAGCAGGCCGTTCGAGCGCAGGCGCGACAGCACCGTTTCCAGGCTGTCGGGCTCCAGGTAACCCAGCTTGGTATTGATGTCGGCGCGCGTCAGCGCAGGGGTCTGCACATCCGCCGCCAGTTCGCGCAGCACCAGCAGGCGCAACAATACGCCATTGAAGCCGCCGTGGAACAGTGCGGTAAATGCCTGCAATAGCGGCTGCGCGCGCTTGAGGTGGAAGACCTGGGCTACATCATCGGGAGAGATACCGGATTTGAAATAAGACTGTAGAGCATGTTCATCGTCGTTCTGTATGACGGCGTCGTCGTGAATATTCTGCATGCGCGCATTTTACCCGAAAACACCCGTGTTCCGGGTCATGGAGTGGCTAAGTGGATGAATTCATTGAGGAATTCCAAATTGGCGGCATAGTCTTTTTTGCATGAAAATTGACGTGGGAAAACGCAATCGGCAAATGCACGCTGCGGCCTTTTTGGCGGAAACTACAGCCTTTTAGCCCTGTTTTCGGTGTATTTGTCGATGTAGTCCTTACGCACCAGCTCCTTGAACTGCTTCGGCAGCCATGGTCGTGCGGCCAGCATGAAGCTGATCCTGTGCTTTTCTTCAAACGGCAGCTTGGAATCTTCCTGGTGCTGTTCCGAGAATTCCCTGGCAACCTGTTTCAGGCGGTTGAGCAAAGCGGCAACGGATTGCCTGGATAGCATCACATTGATCAGGCGCATCAGTTCATGCTCGCCGTCGAAATTGGATTCCAGGTATTCCGCATAGGCCTGGTCGCGGAAGCTGGACTGTATCGGGCCGTTGGGTATCCAGCGGAAGGTGCGCGATACCAGCAATTTGACGCGATTATTCGGCATCAGCTCCAGGAAGCCTATCTTGTCCAGTCGCAGCAGGTGTTTAATGACCTCCACCTCGCTGATATCGTAAATCTTGATGATCTGCTCCAGCGTCAGCAGGTTCAACACCGACACCGCGACGATGAATTTCTTCGGGTCGCTGATGATCTCCTGCTCCTGCTCATAGCTGAGTTCGGAGATCAGCGTCTCCTCGCTGGAGGTCAGCGCCAGGTCGCGCAGGCTGATTTCGGTTGCCTGCAAGATCTCGTCCAGCCTTTGCAAGGTGAAGTTCTTTTGCGAAAACATCCTTTTGACGCTGGCTTCCGACATGCCGATGCGGGCGGCCAGGTCTGCATAGGTGATGTCGCGCGCCTTCAGCTCGCGCTTCAGGACATCCACCAGATTGGAGGCTTTTGGCATGGTGATCCCTCAAAATTGTAAAAAAGTATTAAAAAATGATACACCAAGAGACTCTATTTGCGACTATCTGTGTAGTTATTGATCACATCCGGATACGGTTTGATAATGCGCTCCAGTGCTACGGCATTTGCATTTCAACCAATCCGGGAAGACCAAAATGAGACAAAATCCTGCATCTATCGGCAAAAAAATCCTGGCAGCCTGCCTGCTGGCAAGTTGCCTGGCCGCACATGCCCAGGCCAACGACTGCGGCTCCTGCCAAGCCTCCGCCTTGTCCACTTTCGTGGTCGTCGGCGGTTCAATGTCGGCAGTGGTCGCTTCGGGCGCCGTGGTCGTGGACAGCGTGGAAAAAGTCGCCGACGGCATCATCGTGGTATTCAAGGGCGCGTCCGACGCGGGCAAGGCTTCCCTCAAATTTACCGGAACGGTGGCCGGCGGACTTTCTCTGGCTGCCGGTACCGTCGTGGAAACCGCCGCGATGTCCACCGGCACCATGCTGATGGTATCCGGCCAGGCGCTGGCTTTCATACCGAACCAGGTCGGCGCCAGCCTGTTGCATCAATCCAGGGTGTAGGCGGCTAGATGAACATTCTTAGCGCCAGTTGGCTGTCTTGGCGGTCGTTGCGGTCTTTTCGGTTGCTGGCCTTGCTGCTGTTGGCGGTTTCCGCCGGCAGTTACGCCGGCAGGTCTTGCGAGCCGTATCAACCTGACGCCAATACCGTGATGAAGGCGATGGAGCTGGCGTTGAAAACGCGGCAGGCGCTGGATGACAGCGGCGCCCAACTGGCGCTGATCGCCAGAGTGGGACAGGATTTGTCCAAGTACAATTTGCGCTATTCGCACATGGCCATAGTCTGGCGCGATCATCCGGCTGGGCGCTGGATCGTCGTGCATGAGCTGAACCAGTGCGGTACCGCAGAATCGGCGTTGTTCTATGAAGGTCTGGGCAATTTTTTCCTGGATGACATGTTCGCCTTCGAGGCCCTGCTGGTCGTACCTGAACCGGTTGTGCAGCAAAAAATGATTGCCTTGCTGGGCAGCGATGCGCCCAGACGTATGCATGCGCAGCGCTACAATATGCTGGCGTATCCTTTCTCAGGGGAATACCAGAACTCCAATCAGTGGGTGCTGGAGATGCTGGCCGCCGCCAGCGCTCGGGATGCGGAGATAGAAAATCGCGGCCAGGCCCAGGCCTGGCTGAAAATGACAGGATATCGCGCCGGCACGATACGCATTCCGACGCTGACACGGCTCGGTGCGCGCATGTTTCGGGCCAACGTGGCTTTCGACGACCAGCCCTTTGATCGGCGCATGGCGGGGATGATAGATACGGTAACGGTGGACTCGGTGGTGCAATTTTTGGAATCCAGGAAGCTGGAGGCCGGCAAGCAGGTTGTGGCTTATCCATGAGGCGGCCGATGCATCTACGTGGCCTTGGTATTAACGGTGGATTGAAGAGGGGTGAGAGGATGGCGACAGAATTGGCAACTTTGGGCGGCGGCTGCTTTTGGTGCACGGAGGCGGTATTTCAGCAGATACGCGGCGTGAAAAGCGTGGAGTCCGGCTATTCGGGGGGCCACGTGCCCGATCCCGACTATGAGCAAGTGTGCGACGGCGGCACCGGGCATGCCGAGGTGATACGCGTGACCTTTGATCCAGCCCTGGTCAGTTACAGGGAGTTGCTGGAAATATTTTTCACCATCCATGATCCGACCACGCTGAACCGCCAGGGCAACGACGTCGGTACGCAGTATCGCTCTGTGATTTACCATCATACGCTCGAGCAGCAGGCTATGGCGCTGCAAATGATGGGCGAGATGGGCAAATTGTGGGACGCCCCTATCGTTACCGAGCTGGCTGCAGCGCCGACATTTTATCCGGCGGAAGATTATCACCGGAATTATTTCAAGATGAACGGACAACAGCGCTATTGCGCGTTGGTGGTGGCGCCCAAGGTGATGAAGGCCAGGAAGCATTTTGCCGGCAAGCTGGTGGCCTGATGCAAGTTCCTCCTACCCTCTTTGAGCGCATCATCAGCGGCGAATTGCCGTGCGCCAAGGTCTATGAAGATGAGCACGTATTTGCTTCATGGATGCCGGGCAGCTGAACCCCGGCCATGTGCTGGTCGCCACCGGGAAGCCCTATGTCACGTTGATGGAGACCGATGAAGCAGCCGCGCTGGCGATGATGCGTGCGGCTAGTGTCCTGAGTTGGAAGTTCGTTGAATAAGAAAGGTGGTGAAATGAGCGGCAGGCAAGACGCAAAACGCAGCAAGGGTGGTTCCCCTTGCGAGTATTTGCAACGAAGCATGGCGTTCATTTCATCGGCTTTCTTCAACGAATTTGTAACTCAGGACACTAGGATAATTGCCAGGGCGGTGCAGGCGGAATTTCATCCGGACGGCATGACGATACTGCAAGCGAACCAGGCTGCCGGCTGGCAGACCGTGCCGCATTGCCATTTGCACGTGTTGCCACGCTATGTCGATGACGGCGTAGAGCTGGTCTGGCCGCGTAAGGAGCCCGGCATGCAAGCCCTGTTGCAGTATGCGGAAAAGATCAGGGCGTCTTCAGAGATGATCTCTCCCGCGTAAGCTCGTAACAGCCTCTCAGGGCTGCAAACGGCTCAGCGCCCATGAGCCGTCGTCATTACGGCTATACACGATGCGGTCATGCAGGCGCGAACTGCGGCCTTGCCAGAATTCCACCCTGTCCGGCACCAGGCGGTAGCCGCCCCAGTGTTCCGGGCGCGGCGGCTGGTCGCCGTATTGCGTGACGATTTTCGCCAGGCGTTCTTCCAGCGCTTCACGGCTTTCAATGGCCTGGCTTTGTTCCGACGCCAGCGCGCTCTGGCGGCTGCCTAGCGGGCGGCTGTTGAAGTAGGCTTCGCTTTCCTGCTCGCTCAGTTTTTCTACCCGGCCTTCTATCCTTACCTGGCGCTCCAGCTCTACCCAATGAAACAACAGCGCAGCAAAGGGGTTGTCGGCGAGATCGTCGCCTTTCTTGCTGTCATAATTGGTGAACCAGCAAAAGCCGCGATGATCGAATCCCTTGATCAAAACGATGCGCGACGAAGGGCGGCCACGGCTATCGGCGGTGGCGAGGCTCATCGCATTCGGTTCCGGCACATCGGCCTGCGTTGCCTGTTCGAACCAGTTGGAAAACTGGCGTATGGGATCGCTATCCACCTCGGTTTCAGACAGGCTGGCCTGCTTATAGTCTTTGCGTAAATCTGCCAAACTCATTCTTGATCCTTTTTTATTCCGAATATACTTTCGCAGACATCAGCAAGCGCTGATGCCGCGGCGCTGCTGCATGGCGCTTCCCAGCTTGTCCATTTGGGCGTCGCTGAACAGGCGTTTCGCCATTGGCGCAATATGGCTCTCTTCCGTCAGCATGTGCTGCGTATACATGTCGCAAAATTGGCGGACTTCATCGTCCGCCAATGCAGCCGATGTCCCGGCAGCGATGCTTTCCAGTTGCTTATCCAAGCTATGCCAGAGCGTCTGCATTTGCAGGTGCTCTTTCAATATGCCGGGCATCAGTTCGGACAGCAGGGTCGCGTCATCGCCCCTGGCCGTCACTTCCAGCATGGGCAGCAGGTTTATTTCCTCGTCTTCGTGATGCAACGGCGCTGCCTGGTTGAAATAGCGCCTGATCGCATTTGCCGCTTGTTGTGCGTCGGCATCGGCGCCATAGGCGGCCAAATGGGGCGGCAGCTTTTCCAGCGTGGCTAGCTGCTTGCGTATCTTGTCGTGGCAGTGTTTCAGCACTGCCAATGGCTGATCGAATCCGGGAGCGCTGGCGAATAGGGTTTCCATGGTGCCTCGTGCAAGTAAAGAGAGAGAACCCATCTCAGTTATCTGGCGGGGACGGGTCCTTACATTATCCGATATCCTGGGAAATGGCGCTTGCGCTAAATCAAAGACCGCCTCTCTTGTAGAATAGAGGCTGCTCAATATGGAATGATGAGAAATGCAACAACAACTGCAACAGGCGCAACAAGCGCAGCAAGATATGGAGTTCGACTTTGAGCGTCGTTTTGGCGGCATTGCCCGTTTGTACGGCGATGCCGCATTTGCGCGCTTCCAGGCGGCGCATGTCTGCGTGATCGGCGTGGGCGGCGTCGGGTCCTGGGCGGCGGAGGCGCTGGCGCGCAGCGCGATAGGCCGCATCACCATGATAGACCTGGACAATGTCTCGGAGTCGAATATCAACCGCCAGATCCAGGCCAACAGCGAAACGCTGGGCAAGGCCAAGGTGACGGCCCTGGCGGAGCGCATTGCGCTGATCAATCCGCGTTGCCAGGTGAGCGAGGTGGAGGATTTCGTGTCTGCGGACAACCTCGATGCGATGATAGGCGCGCACAGCTTTGACTATGTGATCGACGCCATCGACAGCGTGAAAGCCAAGACCGCGCTGATCGCCTATTGCCGCAAGAATGCGATTTCCTTGATTACGGTCGGCGGCGCCGGCGGACAAGTCGATCCCGGCAAGATAGAGATCCGCGATCTGTCGCGCACCGAACAGGAGCCGCTACTGGCCCTGGTGCGCAAGCGCCTGCGCCAGCAGCACGGCTTCCCGCGCGGTGCGAAGAGCAAGTTTGGCATCGATGCCGTCTTTTCAATGGAAGCGCTGAAGATGCCGCCGGCTGAGGAGGTCTGTGTCATCGAGGGCGAAGATGCCGCCGATGCTACCGGCGTCACCGGCCTGAACTGCGCCGGCTACGGGTCCAGCATGGTGGTGACCGCTTCTTTCGGCCTGGCCGCCGCCGCGCATGTGTTGCGCCAGCTGGCGCAGGATGTCGTGCTGGCGTAGGGGCACTGCAAGCAAGGTTTTCCAGGCCGCTGGCGCGGCATGGAAAATTTGAGTTCTAAGACTTTCCAAATACCTCGTTCAGCTGCTGCGTCACCCTGACAAAGGTGGTGCGTTTGGTCAGCTCTTTCAGCTTGTGCGCGCCCACGTAGGTGCAGGCAGAGCGCACTCCGCCCAGGATGTCCTGCAGGCTGTCGGCGACCGGCCCGCGGTAGGGTACCAGCACCTCCTTGCCTTCCGACGCGCGATACTTGGCGACGCCGCCTGCGTATTTGTCCATCGCCGCGCGGCTGCTCATGCCGTAGAAACTCTTGTACTGCTTGCCGTCGCGCTCCACCAGCTCGCCGGCGCACTCGTCATGCCCGGCCAGCATGCCGCCCAGCATGATGAAGTCGGCGCCGCCGCCGAAAGCCTTGGCCAGGTCGCCCGGGACCACGCAGCCGCCGTCGGCGCAGATTTGTCCGCCCAGGCCATGCGCGGCATCGGCACATTCGATCACCGCAGATAATTGCGGATAGCCGACCCCGGTCATCTTGCGGGTAGTGCAGACCGAGCCCGGGCCTATGCCTACCTTGACGATATCCGCGCCGGCCAGGATCAGCTCTTCCGTCATATCGCCGGTGACCACGTTGCCGGCCATGATGGTCAGGTGCGGATAGGCGTTGCGGACTTTCTTGACGAACTGGATAAAGCCCTCGGTATAGCCGTTGGCGACGTCGATGCACACATACTCGATCGCGTTTTGCGCGCGCGCCATCACGGCCGAGAATTTGTCGTAGTCGGATTGCGTAATGCCCATCGAATAAAAGGCGGTGGACTTGGTTTGCAGCGACGAGAAATAATTGACCAGCGTATCTTCGTCATAGTGCTTGTGCAGCGCTACCGACAGTTGATGCTGGCCCAGCGCGGCAGCCATCTCCAGCGTGCCGGTCGTGTCCATATTGGCCGCGATGATGGGAATGCCCTGATATTTTTTGCCGGAGTTATGGAATACGAATTCACGTTGCAATTCCACTTGGGAACGTGAGGTGAGGGTAGAGCGTTTCGGACGTATCAATACGTCCTTGAAATCCAGCTTCAATGATTCTTCTATATGCATAACGACCCCTAGGGTGCGCCCGGTAGGCGCGTAAAAACGCTGCAATACCAAAATTGGTGTTGCAGGGGAAAAGTTTCGAGCCGTTCCTGAGTATAGTGAAAATCCGGCTTGCCTGCTTATGCCGATTCCGCATAGGCCGTATATGCCAAGCCTGATATTTGTATTTTGCCACTACCGGCCGTTCAGCCTCAAATCGGCGCTTGCCCTAATGGCACTTGTCGCTGCCCTTATCGCGGAAACTTTGGCCGGGGACGGGCAGGAATTCCCAATCATAGCTTTTCTCATTCAGGGTCAGTTTCAATACGCCCAGGCTGGAATTGTCGCGCACTTCGCTATTCGGCTTGGTGAGCAGCATGGAAGTCAGCCTGGCGCCGCCGGTGCCCGCCACAAATTCCCGCAAGCCGTTATTGTCGTCGCGCTGCCCATTCGCATCCTGCGGCGCAAAACGCTCATAGTCGTTGTCATGCGCGGACAATACCAGTTCGGCTTTGGCATCCTGCAAGATTTTCCACGCCTGCTGCATGACTGCATTATTTCCGCGGCCGCCGGAGCTGTACAGCGGATGGTGCCAGAATGCCAAGGTGCAGGCGCGTTTGTTGTTTCTGAGATCGTCCTGCAGCCATTTCAACTGAGCCTGGAATTGCTCGTCCTTCAGGTTGCTATTCAAGGAAACGATATGCCAGTTGCCGACATTGTTGCTGTAGTAGCCGCGACGGCCGGGCCCGGCCTGATCGCCGAAATAATTGTAGTAGCCCTGTCCCAGCGGCATGGCGTAATCGTGGTTGCCGGGCGAGGGCAGGGTACGGGCGAGGAATTTACCCCAGGTAGCGTCGTAGCATTGATTGAATTCTTCAGGAGTGCCTACCGGATAGGTATTGTTGCCCAGGGTAAGCACGACAGCCTTGCTGTCTTTGTTCAGGCCGGCTTCTATCAGGCTCGCAGTTTTGGCGGCATTGGATTCGGCGGCGGGCTTGCTTTTGCATTCGGCGATGTCTCCCGCGGCATACAAGGTAATGCTCTTTACGGCTGCCTTGGCGGCTGGAACGGCCTTCGCCTTTGCCGCAAAAGCGGCGTTACCCGTGCAAGCGGTTGCCGCCATCAGGCAGGCGGCAAGAAATAATCTGGAGGGCGAGGTCAATGTGTGCGGCATAGGAAAAAATCTGAGGATGGGATCTGGAGCAGGGGCTGCGTCCTGGCATGTAGCGCTACAGGAGTCCGCGCATTATCCGGCAAACGGAGCGGTATTTTACCCGTTTCTGACGTCCCTGATTTTAATCATCGTTTGAACTCGCTGCCGCCTCTGAGTTCAATAAGTGTCGGCCCCATTTTGCACGCGATAGCGGCTCGCATTGCCCGGGAATTTGGCCGGAGATTGTCTGTCATGCCGTCCCGCCAGGCTTAATCTTCAGGGCCCCCGATTCATTTGTTGTTGGCTTTAAGGCAATTATCAGTCGTTTGCTGAGAATGAGTGTATAAATATTTCCACAAACCATCATTTTGCAATTAGCATATTGTCGTTTCGTGCGAAAATGACATTTCTACCAAGAAACTTATTGTAGCTCCCACTACATCACTCTCACTATGTGCAATGTTTCGCTGGCTTTCTCTTAACGAAGGCGGGTTAAGCCCTGCTGAGCACTCCGTTTGGAGGGCGAGTGCATTGCGCGTGATCCTGGTTTCGGGGTTTATGCTGGGAGTGATCATTGCAACGCACAGTTCGCTGGATGCGGCCGCCGCAGCCGGCGCATACGACGTGTTGTGGATAGCCGGTGTCTTTTGTGCATTGCTGGCGGTTGGCCTCTATTATTCGCAACGTCGTTTGTATCTGAGTGCATCGATACTGATTCTCACGGTATATGGCGCCGCCTTTTCCATTATCTGTTTTGTCAGGCAATTCGAGATATCCAAGCTGGGCTATCTGTTCATCTACGCCACGCCCATCCTTGCCCGGCTGTTCTTCGGTGCCCGGCTGGCGCTGGTGCTGATGATGTTCAATGCGCTGCCGTTTTTTGTGCTGTTGCGCAACCAGCCTATACCGGCTTTCCCGGCGATCAACCTCACCTTGCCGGCGGCGGATTCCACTATCCAATTGCTGCTGTTCCTGTTCTTTAATATCTGCCTGCCGCTGTCGGTGTTCCGTGCATTGCATGTGCTGGAGGCAGCCTTGCTGCGCCACCGCCAGACCAGGGCAGAGCTGGAGACCAGTCACGAGCAATACCAGGAAATATTTCAAAATGCGGGTAGTCCCATCCTGCTGTGTGACGCCGACTCCCGCATACTGCAGGCGAATCACCTGGCGAATGCCTTGCTGGGGCGTTCGGAGCATCGATGCGGTGACGGGACCTCGCTGTTTGACTGGATCGCGCTGGATGGCAGCATACGATTCAAGCAGCATGTGATGGACGATGTCTCCAACCTGCCGACCACCGCCTACCGCACACGCGACGGCAAGATGGTGGCGCTGGAAAATATTTCAGCGACATCGAAAGAGCATTACATCGTCGCCTTGCGGGATGTGTCCGGCTTGCATTCCATGCACGACGCCTTGCAGCGCAGCCAGGAGCGGGAGGATTTTCTCAGCAGCCACGACGGACTGACCAAGCTCCCCAATCGCGACATGCTGCGCCACTACCTGGCCGATATCCTGGGCCGGGCCGATGACAGCCATTTGATTGCGCTGGTATCTTTCCGGGTCAACAGCATACGCCACGCCAATGAAAAATTCGGCGCTTATGCCGGCGATGTGATGATACGGCGTTTTGCCGAGGACCTGACGGAACGCCTGCCTCCGGATTGCTTCTGCGCCCGCTTGCGCAGCATCGTTTTTTCTTTTGTGATTGAGCAGGTGAGCAATCCCGCCGACGTGGTCAGGGCGGTTGAAAAGATACGCGACGACCTGTCGAAAGAAATGGACATCGACGGCGCGCGTTTGATGGTGCAGTTGTCAGCCGGGATAGCGCTGGCCCGGAAAGGGGACCTGGAGCCGGACGACCTGATACGCCGCAGCGAAGTGGCCCTGGACAGCGCCAGGCGCTCCGGCGGCCATGGCATCGCCTTGTTTGATGAGGGCGATGCCTTGCAGATCAAACGCAGCGTGGAAGTGGAAGTGGGCATCGTGTCCGCGCTGAAGCATCGCGAATTCAGGCTGGTGTATCAACCCAAGGTGGCGCATGACGGCAGCATCGCCGGACTGGAAGCGCTGATACGCTGGCAGTCGCCGACGCTGGGCGCGGTGACTCCGGGGGAGTTTATCCAGATTGCCGAGGGCGCCGGCCTGATACGCGAGATCACCAATTTCGTCGTCGATGCAGCCTGTGCACAAGTGCGTCTGTGGCTGGACAAATACGGTACCTGCCCGCCTGTAGCGATCAACCTCTCTGCCGTGGACATTGCCCGCCACGACCTATTGAATTTGATTGAATCCTGCTGTGCCCTGCACCACATTACGCCGGAATACCTGGAATTTGAAATTACGGAAACCGGCCTGATAGGCAATGAAGCGCTGGCGATCCGCCACCTGGACGAGCTGAAAATTCGCGGCTTCAACATAGCGATCGATGATTTCGGTACCGGCTATTCCTCCTTGTCCAAGCTGAGCCACTTTCCGGCGCGCAGCATCAAGATCGACAGGTCTTTTGTCGCGCAAATCGGCTTCAACCAGAAGAGCGAACTGATCATCAAGGCGATTGTATCGCTGGCGCGCATCCTGTCCTGCACCACCGTTGCGGAAGGGGTCGAGAACATGGGGCAGGAGCATTTCCTGAAAGCCATAGGCTGCGAATTTTTCCAGGGCTTCCTGTACTACCGGCCGCTGGAAGTGCGCGACATTGACAGCCTGCTGCTCACCTAGCGGACTGTTGCGTGCCACGGTAGCCTGGTATTTCCAACTTGGAATCTTCATCAGGTACCTCGGCGAATCCTGGTAGTCCTGTCTGATGCAGCAATCTTTTTCCCGATACGTCCGTCGCCGGATAATCCGGCTGTGCCGGCAGCTCAGAGTGCCGCAATGCAATGCAATGTGGCGTCGGAGCGGGATGCGCTTTCGGTTTTTTTATAGGCTCGCATAGCAGATCAGGTATATTTGATATCCGCCATCCTATATAAGACAAGCGCTGCATGTACCGAGACCGGCTCCGATGACATCCAAACTGCCCGAACATCTAGATATACATTTAATCCGCATCCTGTACCTGTTGCTGTGCGAAAAGAATGTATCGCGGGTTGCGCTGAAATTGAACCAGCCGCAATCGTCGATCTCTGCATCCCTCCGCAAGCTGCGCGAATTGACCGGCGATCCCTTATTGGTGCGCGGCGCCAGGGGCATGCTGCCCACCCAGCACGGCGAAAGCCTGCTGAAGCCCGCCAAGCGCATACTGGAAGAGACGGAGCGCCTGTTTGCGCAAAAAACCAATTTCATGCCGCAGGACGAGGCGCGTACTTTTCATGTGGCGGCCCCGGACTATATGAGCACGTCGTTTTTTGTCGAGCTGGTTGCCCGGATACGGCGTGAATCGCCGAAGAGCAGGCTGGTGATACATGCGCTCGGCGAAGACGCCGACTATGTC
>DATHMC010000335.1:0-6734 GCA_035487495.1 Undibacterium sp. | reverse complement strand
GGCCGGCATTGCCGGCGACAAGGCCCAGCCAGGCTCGTCCCTCCTCCCGTTCTACCGTGCGGGTGCGCCATATCAACAACCGCCCCAGGGCCAGCTGCGCCTCCGGCATTCCCGCGCCGGCCGCCAGCCTGAGCCGGTTTTCCGCGACCGCATCCCGCGTTGCCGCCATTTGCAGCGATGCAATCTCGTCCGCCGACGGCAGCGGTGCCGTCACTTGCTTTACAAAGGCAGCGGCAAGCACCAACGCCAGGAAGGCAATGACTGATAGCGCAAATAACACTGACTTCAAAATGGTTTTATTCACGGGCCCTCCGGCTTGCTTCCTTAATGATTTTTGCGGCGGCCCTTATTCTATAGTCATCTAGGTACTATTGTCCTGAGTCGCTCAACCAGGCCAATATGCATATTGAAAATTTCGACGCTGTACACATATGGGTAAACTAATCACAGAGCACAGAGCGATTGCTCTCCAACTTAAGGTGGCAAGCACATGAATACCCCTACTACCCAAGCCGTTCCGGCGGCTACGCTAAAGATCGATTTCGTCTCGGATGTATCCTGCCCGTGGTGCATCATAGGCCTGAAGTCGCTGGAACAGGCGCTGGACCGCATCGGCGGCCAGGTAAAAACCGAACTCCACTTCCAGCCGTTTGAGCTGAACCCGAATATGGGTAGCGAAGGCCAGGACATCACCGAACATCTTGCTGAAAAATATGGCGCCAGCGCCGAGCAAAGCGAGCGCAACCGCGAAGCAATCCGCGCGCGCGGCGCCGCTGTCGGCTTTAGCTTCAATATGGAAAAGCGCGGCCGCATCTACAATACCTTTGACGCACACAGGTTATTGCACTGGGCCGAGCTGGAAGGCAAGCAACATGCATTGAAAAATGCCTTGTTCGAAGCCTATTTCACCAATGGCCAGGACCCCAGCTCCCACCAGGTATTGCTGGCCGTGGTTGAGCAGGTAGGCCTGGATCGGGCGCGGGCGCTGCAAATCCTGTCTTCCGACGAATATGCGCAGGATGTGCGCCTGCAGGAGCAGTTTTACCTGAATAGCGGCGTGAACTCGGTGCCGGCCGTCATCATCAATGACAAGCACCTGATCTCCGGCGGCCAGCCGGTGGAGGTATTTGAGCGCGCGCTACGCCAGATTGCCGCCGGCAACTGATCGGGCGCTGGACCAGATCGGCTTGCGACAAGCCGATCCAGGCGCGACTTGCGTCGATGTCAATAACGCTGCCAGTATCCGCCGGCAAAGCGCCACGCATTGCCCGACCGGAGCCAGTGGCCGGGCACCCAGAAGTAGCCCAGCCGCTTCGGCTCCCAATGGCCGGCAACCCAGCTATGCTGCCCGCCGGACCAGCGCCAGTAGCCGCCTATCCATACATGGTTAGGGCTGGGCGCGACGGTGACCACCTCAACGCGCGGCACCGGCGGCGCCACGTTTATCACGACAGGCAAGGAGCGCGGCTCGGTAATGATTTGCACCCAGCGGCCCTGGTGAAACACCCAGCCGCCGTGTTCGATGTTCCAGTACGCCTGCTGATACACCATGTCCGGGCGCGACTGCTCCCAATGCCCATTGGTCCAGACATATTCATCCTTGTCCCAGACCCAGTGCCCGGCTATCCAGTATGAATCTATGTACGGCGCCGGCGGGATGATCTCCACCAATGGTACAGGAGGTGCCGGCATGGCCACCGTCCTCACCCTGTCTATATGCTGCGAGCGCGGCGGCGCAACGCAACCTGCCAGTGCCAGGCCGGTTACGGCAGTCAGCGACAACAATAGCTGGCGTCGGCGAAAGTGGAGTTGCAATGGACTCGTCATGGGTGCGGTTCCGTAAAAATAGGCGAAAAGATGGCTCTCTATAAAAAAAGAGAAGATCAGCGTATTAAACGAAAATTTGCGGCATAAAGAGACTGCATTTACAAAGCATTACACATTGACATGTTTTGATAACAGCCGCTTCACTGCGAGTTTACTCCGCAGCCTTGCTGGCAGAAGTCTCGCCGTCAATTTGCCTGCGCTGCGCATCGGCTGCCTTTTGCAGGTCTTGCCCTACCTGCCTGGCTTTTTGCAGTGCCTTTTGCTGGCTTTCCAGCAAGTTCGGCGGCGCTTTGTGCTCGCCTTTCCCGCAGGCACACAGCAGGCCGGCCAGGATCAATGGAAACAAAAATCGCATGGTGTCATCCCCGTTTCATATCGGCTTGCGCAGCAGGTAAGCCGCATACAGGATAATGCACAGCGTATCGAAGCCGGCGGCGATATGCAGCCCTTTCAGGGCCGGATCTTGCCAGCTCATCAAGACCATCGCTACCAGGCCAAGTTTTTCGATGGCGGCGGCAAACATCACAGGCCGCCGCAATGCAGGCCGTTTGGCGACATATACCAGCAAGGCCCCCAGGCAAAACACGACCAGGCCCCAGTGCCTCGCAAAAAACAAACCGGTCGCATCGCCCACCTGCATGCCCGATGATTGCAAAAACAAGATGGGCGCCAGGAATTGCAAACCCGGCATCATCGTTACTATGCCGGTCACGTACAGGATGATCTTGATTGCCTTTTCGTTCATGCCAGTCTCTTTTTAAATGTTGTTATACATGAAATCTTGCCGGGACCGCTTGCCGTATCGTATTACTCTCGCGAGTTGAGCGCAATCAATGCTTGCCAGGCGTGCCGCCTGTGACGTCCTGACGATCTGAAATAGCGCAATTTATAACGGCCCTCAGCGAATAATGCACAATAAGCAGATTCAAAGCCGGTTTTTCCTGCCTTTCCCGTGCCGAAGGCCCTATAATCCGGCCTCGCGATATTTTGCTGTCACAGGCCCTTACAGGAACCATTCCCATGCTCATCATCACCATCAAACAAGGCAAAGAGAAAAGCCTGCTGGACAAACAGCCGTGGATCTATGCGTCCGCAGTGGAGCGTGTCGACGGCAAACACGAGGAAAGGAACAAGCCCGGGGCGACGGCGCTGGTGCAATCTTCTTCCGGCCAGTTCCTGGCGCGCGCGGCCTACAGTCCCAAATCGCAAATCCGCGCACGGGTCTGGAGCTTTGATCAAAGCGAAGCTGTTGACCACGCCTTGATCAAGCGCAGGGTAAAAGCTGCAGTGGCCGCGCAAAGCGCTACGTCGGGCAATCCGGTGTCATTGATTAGCGGCGAGGCGAACGGGCTGCCGGGATTGCTGGTGGACTGGTATGGCGGCAAGCAGGGCTACCTGATCTGCCAGTTCAATGCGGCAGGCGTCGATGCATGGAAAGTGCCTATCGTACAGAGCCTGATTGCAGAAACCGGCTGTGTCAATGTCTATGAGCGTGCCGACGAACTGATGCGCAAGGGCGAAGGCTTGCCGGTTGTTTCAGGCGCACTGGCCGGCGACGAGCCGCCGGACGAAACTTTCGTTACTGAAAAGGGCCAGCGCTTTGCACTGGATTTAAAGACCGGCAAGAAGAGCAAGGCCGGGTGACCGACTGTTCCGCAATCGGTTTTCACCAATTATTCTTCCAGCGGCAGCTTGAATCCCTCGTGCGTAGCCTGGAATCCCAGGCTCTCATAGAAACGTAGCGCATCCGGGCGCTGCTTGTCCGACGTCAGTTGCACCAGCTTGCAGTGACGGCCCCTGGCCCTTTGTATCGCCCATTGGAAAAACTGCCTGCCAAGGCCCTGCGCCCTGTAGCTACTATGAATGCGCACGCCTTCGATCAGGCAGCGCCAGGAGCCCTGGTGCGTCAGGTAGGGGATAAAGGTCAATTGCATCATGCCCAGCAATTTCCCCGCTTCCTCCACCACAATCAATTCATTATTGGGATCGCTGTCGATCGCATTGAATGCGCTGAGGTAGGCTGCGTTTAACGGCAGCGATGTATCTTCGCGCAGGGCGCCCAATTTGTCGTCCGCCAGCAAGGTGACCAGGCTGCCCAGGTCCGACCTCTTCGCTTTCCTGAACTCCATCTCGTCCCTTATTGCTTGCCAAGGGATTGCAATAACTGCTGCGTGCTGCGCACCCGGCCCATCTTGGGGAACAGGTTCTGAATACTGAACTGGTGCAGTTCGGCGGACATGCTGGTCATCGCATCTTCGGCAAACACCAGTTCAAAGCCCTGGTCGAACGCCTGCCTTGCGGTGGACTCCACGCCGAAGTTGGTCGCGATGCCGGCCATCACCAGCGTGCGTATGCCGCGGCGCCTCAGTTGCTGCTCCAGGTCCGTGCCGTAGAACGCACCCCATTGTTTCTTGGTAACGACAATATCGCCACCCTGCACGCCGGCCTCCGGCACCAGATCGCAAGCGTCTGCCGGCAACGGCGGCGCATCGACGGGGCGGGTCATCGGCGTATCCGCCGGCAATCTCAATATTTCGCCGACCGACACCCGGACATACACGACAGTACCGCCGTTCGCACGGAAAGCCCCCGCCAGGCGGGCCGATTGCCCGACCACCTGCGGTCCGCTATAGGGCGCCAGCGCGCGGCCTACATTACTGTGCTGCAGGTCGATCAGGATCAATGCCGTAGTGGCCGACTGTAGTGTGAAATTGCTCATCATTCACTCCGTATTTATTATTACATGAGGATACCCTCACATTATTATAACGTATAATGTGAGGATGCCCTCAGATATCCAACAATTAAAACGGCGCACCCCTCGCCAGGCGCGCAGCGAAGACCGCCATGCCAGCGTACTGGATGCGGCGGCGGAATTGATTGCCGAAATCGGCTATGATGCGGCCACCATGACCGCTATCGCGGAACGGGCCGGATCGTCGATAGGCGCGGTATACCAGTATTTTCGCAACAAGGAAGAAATTGCGCGTGCGTTGCGCGAGCAATATGCCGAAGAAATGGCGCAGCGCTGGGCAAGGCTGGAGGAGGAGGCAGCGCGACTGACGCTAGAGGAACTGGTGCATCGGCTATTTGACCTGATGATCGATTTCATGGCTGCCAGGCCCGCTTATATTCCCTTGCTCAGTGCGCCCTTGAATTATCAGCGCAGTGCCGATGCCAGGATGCGTCTGCGCGAACACTTTGCACGCATCTTCCAGCAAAAAAAGCCGGGACTCAGAGCAGAACGGGCCTACCTGATCGCCAACGTCACCTTGCAATTGGTCAAAGGATTGAATCCGCTCTATGCGCAAAGCAAGGCCGCGGACAGGAAATTGCTGGTGCAGGAATTCAAGGCTGTGGTAACTGCATACCTGACCCTTAGCCTCAGCGACTAAGCCACTAAGCCACTAAGGGCCCGCAACCAGCATCGTACGCCTAGGAAGCCTAGTACGCCCAGTAGGGGCCGGTGCCTTTCGGCGTGCCGGCATTTTCTATCGCAACAAAAACCCGGCGTCCGAAGAAGAATGGCAAGCCCCAGTCAAACGTATTGCTGCTGGCGGTGCCGCCCACCGACGCGGCAGACACGGCGGCCGCCAGGCTATCGACATTTTCAACATTAAAGCTGACCGTACTCGACGTCTTGCCATCCGCCGCAGTGTTTACCGCGCTAAGGCTCAGCGCGCCGGCAGGGCAGTAGAATCCGGTAGAATTGCTGCATAGCGCGATCGTCGAATCCGGGAAGTAGTAGCCGTTGGAGCCGCTATCCAGATAGGAAGACCCCAGCACCTTGCCCTTATAGGTCGTGGTAAAGTTGCCGACGTTATTGGTCGCATAAACAGTTTCCGAGGCAAAGGCATTATTGGCCTGCGTGCCTATGCCGAATATCAGCGAACCGGCCACAGAATTCAGGCCGCCCGCCGGCACTGAAGGCAAGACCAGGATCACGCCGTTGTTATCTTGCGGGAACGCCGCCACCGGATTGGAGACCTGCTGCACCAGAGGCAGGCTGGTGCTGCTGCAGGTCGTGCCGGTGCACGCATAATACTGGCCGGATGCCGGCGAACTGGCGCAATTGTTGCCGCAATCCTCTTTAAAAACGCCTATCCCCAGGATGCCGTTGGCGCCGAGCTTGGCGACCGTGCCCAGATTGCTGGCACCGCTGCTGCACGCGGATGGCGTCGTTGCAAAGGTCGCCGAGGTGTCGCCCACGATGTTGATAGGCAGGCGGGAGGCAACTTCCCCACCCAATTTGACGTCCGCCAGTTTGACTGAACCCCAGGTATAGCCGCTGGTAAACTTGACGCACTCCCCGACTGCTGCGCCTGCCGATGTTTGCACGGCGGGCAAACTGATTGACGGATCCAGCAGCCCCGGTGCGATGATGCGCAAGCCGTAGGAGCCGGTGTCCACCAGCACATGGTCTATCGTCTGGCAGGTCGTGGTGCCCGGAGCGCAGATCGTCACGCTCACATACGGCTGATTGATCACCCCGCTGGCTGCGGCCGGGCCGCTGTCGACCATCATCGGCACCGTATTATTTACCGCGACCGGCGTCGTGGGAGTCGTGGCGGTGCTGCCGCCTCCTCCGCCTCCGCACGCCGTCAGCGCGAGGCAAGCCGCAGCTGCCAGGCTGCGGGCAAGCCTGGACGCGGTTAAAGCATGTGTTCGCGATATGCGCTTCAGTGGATGATGGAAATGCGTGCGGCTGGCAAAAAATCTCATGGGTATTCGTCCCTGTTTCTATTATTATTGAATATCGTCTGCGGTAAAGCCGGTGGGCAATTCGCTCGTCACCCACGCACGGCCCTCATAAGCGCGCATATGGCCGCCGGAATAAATGACCACGTCGGGGCGGTTGACGGACACCTGGGAATTTCCAGCCCTGGATTTTTTGGCGGCCTCGGTGT
>DATHMC010000334.1:0-11109 GCA_035487495.1 Undibacterium sp. | reverse complement strand
CCACTTTCATGGGCAAGAGCACCATATGCTTTCCCGTCAAGTGAAGGCGTTGCTGGATGTCCAGTGGCGTCCGATTGTGCAGCCACGCGGTAAGAAAATTGACTCGTGTGAATACCAGCTTGCTGGCGAAGCACACACTGTCGGGATATCCCCCCATGACTTTTTCGGCGAGGGTGGTGAACTCTTCAACCGGGTCCGTGCCGAATGCGAGGTGCCCGGCCCAGAACCATCGGCAGAGCGACAAAGGCAACAATGATCGCGATGATATGTTTGTCGCTGGCGGTCAGCGTGCCGGAAGTCAAGCCCTGGATTCCCTTGCGGTTTATCTCAGTGGCAAAAGATCTCGAGGCCCTGGCACTCTGAGCCGGAAATTTCAGGGAATAATCAATGGTTTTGGGGCACCTTACTATTACCGACTTTACACAGGCGGAACGCCGATATAGCCAACATTTTATGCCTTATAGTAGTTTGCATGCCTCATCGAAATCCAGACGCGGGCTACGCGGGAACAGTTGCGCTGGGTCGCCATATCCGAGGTTGCACAAAAAATTGGTTTTGATGTGGCTGTCAGGGAAATTCTCATACTCAAAATTCGCCCGCCGTTCTGCGGGAAAGAACTCATGGTCCACTTTGGCCTGGTCAAAGCCGGACATCGGCCCGCAGTCCAGCCCTAGGGCGCGCGCGGCAATGATGAAATAGGCGCCCTGTAACGAGCTGTTGCGCCGTGCGGTGACTTCAGCCAACTCCGGCGTGTCTGCGAACCAGGAGCGGGCGTCGGCGTGGGGGAACAGCTTTGGCAATTGTTCGTAGAACTTGCCGTCATAACCGATGATGGCCGTCACCGGCGCCGCTTTGGTCTTTTCGAGGTTGCCCGGCGCCAATGCCGGCAGCAGCCGCTGTTTCGCTTCCGGCGTACGTAAAAACAGGATACGTGCAGGCGAGCAGTTGGCGCTGGTGGGACCCCATTTCATCACATCGTAAAGCCGGCGTAAAAGCTCATCGCTGACAGGTTTGTCTAGCCAGGCGTTATGAGTACGGGCCGTGCGAAACAGGAGGTCGAGTCCTTCATTGCTGAGTTCCTTGCTCATGATGATTTCCTTGATGTCTGTAAGGTGGGCAGAAATTCTTTTGCGGCAACCCTAGGGGGAGAGGAAGGAGGCTTGCCACATTCCAGTGTTCAGCATAGTACGGGAAGTGTTGTTTGTCGATGTACGGTATTGAAGCGCGCCGATTGATATGGTCTCTGCGCTTAGCCCTGGACCGACCTTGAAAACAAGGATGAAGCAATTTTCCCGAGCCAGGCCGCACTGCAATCGCCCGATAGTCGCATCCGATCAAATTACACGTTAGTGGCGGCATGATTTTTTGCGCGCGGCGCCTGGGTGCCGCAATGACAGACAGGTTCCTTTGCGGTCCGGTTTTTCGGCATTACCCAGGTCGTCGATCAAATCAGTTGCGCCGGCGAGGTTGCGCATAAAATGAAGCCGCTGATAGCAAGCTGATGGCCGCCGTTTTACGTACAGGCGACCAACGTCGCAATCTCAAACTCCCGGGCGCGCAACGCCAGGATTCTAATCGGCGTGCAAGGTTTCTGCATGCCAGGAAGAAAGCCACAATTGCGAGCCGCTGCGGAATATTCTCTTTGCCGCGGCCCTATATCTGGTCAAGAGCCTTACATCCTCATGCACGGACGCCGGACGGGCATTTCCTTATCTTGTAAATACTTGCAAATGCTTATGATTGGCTGCAGAATCAGCGTTAAATATCAATTGCTTTGCGGCATTGGGAAGGAAATCTTTCCGAGCGCCGTCCGGCTGCCGCCATTCGGGTGATAATCCGCTTCCGTTCGAGAATTATTAGCCAAAGACAGAGATGAGTTCTCTCAGCATAAAGTTCAAAATCGCCCTGGCGACCAGTGTAACCACGGTTATCATGATTGCCTTTGTCACGGCGATGCAGATCCGGCAAATGCGTGATGACTTTACCCGCGTCTTGTACGACCAACAGACGGCGCTGATAAATCGCACTGCGGAAGAGTTGGATGACAAGCTCACGTTGCTGATTGATATCCTGCGCCGTTCAGCGGATCATTTGCCGCGTGAGGCGCTGGGCTCTCCTGCCGAACTCAGGCGTTACTATGAAGAACGCGCAATTCTTGCGCTATTCGACGACATTCTAATTTTGAACGCGCGGGGAGATGTCGTCGCCGATGCCCCTGAGGTCGCCGGCAGGACAAATGTCAACGCGGCAGATCGTGAATATTTCAAGAAGGTGATGCAGACCAGGAAAGCGTTTATTGCCGAGCCGCTGTTCGGCAAAGCCAGGAAAGAACCGATTGTCCAGGTCATTGCCCCGATACTCGGCAAGCATGGCGAGGTTCAGGCGGTATTAATCGGTGTGCTCCGCTTATACAAAGACAACGTACTCGGCCACTTGAGAACCGCAAAGGTCGGCAAGACAGGCTTCTATTTTGCCTTGACGCGCGGCGAGGTGCCCATCTACGTATTGTCGCCGGACGAAAAGAAGCTGCTCAAGCCAAGGCCCGCGAATGCCAATACCGCCACCACACTCGCTTTGAAGGAGGGCTTTGAGGGCACGATAGAAAGCACCAATAGCAAGGGCTTACGGGCGCTGACCAGCTTCAAGTCCTTGAGGACGGTAGACTGGGTATTGGCAGCTTCGCTCCCCATTGCGGAAGCATTTGCCCCGTTCGAGCACGTATCTTCCCGCTTGGCGATTATGGGCGGCGTTGCCTCCCTGCTGGCTGCCATTCTTATTGGCTGGATCACGACACGTTTGCTTGTGCCGCTCGGGAAATTAAGGGACGGGATTTTGTCTATGCGGCCCGATGCCCGCCATTTTTCCGCATTGCCGGTGCGCCGCCGCGACGAAATCGGGCAGCTCACCGAGGCGTTCAATGGGCTAATGCAGTCCCGTTCCGCTGCCGATGCCCGCCTGCAGCAACTGATTGAACAGGCGCCGAACGCGATGGTCGTCGTGAACGGCGAAGGCAGCATCGAAACTTTCAACCGGCAGGCCGAGCGCTACTTCGGCTACGACAGGGCAGAGATACTGGGAGCGGAGATTGAGCGCCTTGTCCCTGCGCGCTTGCGCTCGATTCATGCCGGCCGCCGTAAAAATTTTTTCCAGGCGCGCCTGAATACCGAACCGCTGGCGATGGGCGGGGGGCTGGATATTTGGGGATTGCGGAAAGACGGCAGCGAATTTCCCGCAGATATCAGCTTAAGCACGATCGACACGGATCAGGGAACTAAAATTCTTGCGGTGATCGTCGATATTACCGAGCGCCATCGGCTGAGTGTCGAGATTGATGCGCGCGCGCATGAGCTGGAAATCGAGCGCGACCGCGCGCAAGCGGCAAATCGCGCAAAAAGCGAGTTTGTTGCCAATATGAGCCACGAGATACGTACGCCGATGAACGCTGTTCTGGGCATGGTCCACTTGCTGGGAAATACCGATCTGACAGCGGAGCAGCGAAATTACCTGACCATGGTGCGTACCTCCGGGCAATCGCTGCTCGGAATTCTCAACGACGTGCTCGACTTTTCCAAGATCGAAGCCGGCCACATGGAGGTCGTGCCGGGCGAGTTTGACATCGACCAGCTGTTGAACGCCCTGGGAACGACGATGACGATGAACGCCGGCGATAAAGAGCTGGAACTGGCCATCGGCATCGACCCGGAAGTGCCGCGAATACTGATAGCCGACAGCTTGCGCCTGCAGCAGGTACTGGTGAACCTGACCGGGAATTCCATCAAGTTCACGCAGCAGGGGGAGGTGTCTGTCAATGTCAGCCTCGCATCCCGGCACAATCAAACTGCAGTCTTGCGCTTCGACGTAAAAGACACCGGCATAGGCATGACCGAAGAGCAACAGGCCGGCCTGTTTGTGCCTTTCTCTCAGGCAGATTCCAGCATCACCCGCAGGTTCGGTGGAACCGGCCTCGGTCTGACGATCACGAAGCGGCTCATAGAAATGATGGGCGGGCAGGTCGGCGTCAGCAGTCAGATGGGACTGGGCAGCCATTTCTGGTTCAGTCTACCGGTTGAGGTGGTGGCCGATCGCAGTGAGGAGTTGCGCTTGCCTGCGCTGGGCAAGCTCAGTTTGTTGATTGTCGATGATAATCAGACCAGCCGCGCTTTTCTGCAAAAGATGGTTCGTAGTTGGGGATGGCAAGCGGATGACGTCGGTTCGGGCACCGAGGCCGTGGAGCGATTGAAAGCCCGTATCGCGCGGCAAGAAAGCTATGACGTGATCCTCGCCGACTGGACCATGCGGGAAACGGACGGCCTGGCTACCGCCAAGGCTATCCGGGCGGCGGCAGAAGGAAAAAAACAGCCCGTCGTCATCATGGTAAATGCCTTTGCACGCGATAAAATGGTGCCGTCGCCGCAAGCGAGCGAAGCCGACGTGGTGCTGATCAAACCTATTACCGGCTCCAGTTTGTTTAATGCCGTGCATGAAGCCATCGTCACAAAAATCGCAGGCCAGGACAATCTCAAATCGAACCGGCCAGTGACAAACTGGCTGAAAGGAATGCGCCTGCTACTGGTCGAAGACAATCCGCTGAACCAGATTGTGGCACGCGGGATGCTGGAGCATGAAGGTGCGAACGTAGACGTATTAGGGGACGGACAGCAAGCGGTCGATCATCTGGCTGGCCACTTTCATCGATACGATGCCGTGTTGATGGATGTGCAGATGCCTGTGCTCGACGGCTTTAGCGCTACCCGCAAGATTCGCCATGAACTTAAGCTGAGGTTACCGGTGATCGCGATGACGGCGGGCGTTACCACATCCGAGCGTGAACAATGCTTCGAGGCCGGCATGAATGATTTCATCGGCAAGCCACTTGAACTGTCCCAGATGCTGGAGGTGCTGGGAAAATTCTTGCCTTCGGCAAAGCCGGACTCGTCTTCTTTTGTCTCGGCACAGGACGGCAATGATTCTCGTTTTTCCAAGCCCGAAGATGTTTTCTCTCCGGGTAAACTTCTTGCATTCATGGCTACCGATTCAAGGGCGGCCGGGGTTGTGATGAAAATGATCCATGATCTGGTGGTGTCGGGAATGTCTCCTATCGAAGAAGTGAAGCGCGACATTGCCCAAGGCCGCGGCGGGGAGGCGGCGCGCCGCCTGCATGGCATGCGCGGATCGATCGGCACACTTGGGACCAAGCGCTTCGTGGGCGCGGCACTGGAGCTTGAGCAGGCCATCGTCCAGCAGCGTGTTGACGAAATTCCACTGCTGGTTCAGAGGCTTGAGGATGACTTCCTTGCCGTGCTCGAAAGTGCTCGCGTGTGGCTCGCCGGCAAGGATGCCATGGAAGTTACGGGCAATGCATCCAGGATTTGAGCCGGCGCCGGCGTTCAGGAAATCACGCCTGCCGCTGCCCCTCCTGCGCTGTAATACTCAGCCGCCGGCATGTTTGCCAGGATATGCCCGTATGTCTCTCTGAAATTCAATCCGGCGCTCGCGCGCTAGCAAGCCGGGTTCGGCCGCGAGCCAGGATGGACAGCAGTTAAAGCTGGCTCATGCCGCCGTCAACGATTAACTCGGTGCCGACGATGAACGCCGATTCCGGCGAGGACAGGTACAGCACTGCGCTGGCGACTTCATCCGGTGTGCCGAAACGCTTGAGTGGCACTTGCGACTGTATGCCTGATGCCATTGCATTCAATTGTTCCGCGGGCATGCCCAGCCGCCCATACAGAGGAGTGCTGATCGGGCCGGGGCTGACCACATTGACGCGCACGCCGCGCGGGAGCAATTCGGAAGACAAGGTCTTGGCGAAAGAAATCAGCGCTGCCTTGCTGGCCGCGTAGACGCTGGAGGATGGCATGCCGATATGGGCATTGATGGAGCCGTTCAGCACGATCGCTGCGCCGCTATTGAACAAAGGTGTCAGGGCCTGGATGGCAAAGAAGACGCCCTTCACATTGACATTGAAGGATTGATCCCAGAGGTCTTCATCGACCGCTTCCAGCGGAGCGAACTTGGCCACACCGGCATTAAAGAAGGCAGCATCCAGCTTGATGCCTTGCGCTGCCAGCGTTTGCGCCATTTGCTTGGCGGCCTTGAGATCGCCAGCGTCATTGCGCAATGCGACGGCATTGCCGCCCAGTTGTGCTTTCGCGCTATCCAGCGTGGCCTGATCGCGGCCGGTGATGATGACCCTGGCGCCTTGTTTGGCGAATTCCAGTGCGGTTGCCAGGCCGATGCCGCTGTTGCCGCCGGTGACGAGTACAGTTTTGTTGTCGAAACGTTTCATGATAGCTCCAATAATTTAGGTAAGAGTGCTGGGACAGATGTGTGCTTGTCTGTGCTTTCACTATATGGGCGCTCGGGTCCGGGAACAATGCGGAAAGACTTCATGGATCATTCAGTATTTATGAACTCATAAGGGGAAGGGCTGGTAAATTGTTGTTATTTTGAAAAATTAATTGACAGTCCGATTTACACCGGGCGCGCTTGATTTTTAAGCCATGGCTTGAGCAAGCCGCTGCTGGCCGAGCGGATTGCGCGACGTCCTGCAGCAATCGGGAAAACATTGGTACTATCTTCATCATTTATGAATTGAAATTGGAGAGGCGCATGGACCGCTTGCGTGCAATGGAAGTATTCGTGGAAGTGGTCCGCAAGAACGGGTTTGCGCGCGCGGCCGATGCGCTGGAAACGTCGCCCGCCAATGTGACCCGTATCATCGGCGACCTGGAATCCCATCTCGGTACTCGGCTCCTGAATCGCAGTTCCCGCAAAATGTCCCTGACCGAAAGCGGTGAAACGCTATATGAAAGGGCAAAGTCCATCGTGGAGGAAATGGTGGAAGTGGAAGCGATTGCCTCATCGTCGGCTATGCAGCCGCGCGGCTTGTTGCGTATCAATGCGCCGCTCAGTTTTGGGATCTTGCACCTGGCGCCGCTATGGCCGAAATTCAAGGCAGCTTATCCCGAGGTGGAGCTGGACATTGCGCTGATCGACCGCGTGGTGGACATTGTTGAAGAGGGCTACGATCTGGCAATCAGGATCTCCCGCGTCGGCTCCACCTCCCATGCAGCCCGCAAGCTGGCGACTTCGCATAACATCGTGTGCGCTTCGCCCGGCTATATACGTCAGCACGGCGCCCCGGCCGTCCCTGCCGATCTTGCCAGTCATAACTGCATTGTGTACAGCTATTCGCCGACTGCGGATGAATGGAGCTTCCTGGACGAGAAAGGGCATGCCCATTCGGTGAAAGTCCCCTACAGCATGCGCACCAATAATGGGGATACCGCCCGGTCTGCAGCGCTGGCGGGTGCCGGCATCATCTGGCAGCCCAGCTTCATCGTCGGCACTGATTTGCGGGAAGGGCGGCTGGTTCAATTATTGCCGGGATACCGCTTGCCCGATATCGACGTGCTGGCAATGTACCCCAGCCGGCGACACCTCAGCGCCAAGGTAAGGGTGATGATAGATTTTCTGGTGGAAGAATTTAAAAATATCCCACCGTGGGACAGGGGCGGGATCGATTTGTCTTAGCTCGATTGAAATTCCTGTCAAAAAAGCATATTTTTACCTGCAAACAATCTAATATTGATGTATTTCCGAATTGCCTCTCATCAGACTACCGGCTGGCTGCTTCTCGTTTAAATATTGGATTTCCCATGAAAGTGTCTACCAGGCTTCTATGTTCTTTGCTTTTGCTGGCGTCTTCGGCGGTCGCATGGGCCGATGATTTTTTGGATGGCGTGGATTCCTACGAGAAGAAAGACTATGCCAGCGCATTAAAACTCTTCAAGAAAGCCGCCAAGAAGGGCAATTCCGACGCGCAATTCAATCTGGGCCTGATGTACGTTAATGGCGAAGGGGTGAAGCGCGACTATGACCAGGCTCTCCGCTGGTATGAACAGTCGGCCGTGCAGGGCAATGCGCGCGCGCAGCTCAATTACGGCCGGATGTTTGCGAAGGGGCTGGGTGTAAGCCAGGACTATGATCAGGCGCGCGCCTGGTATCGCAAGTCTGCGGCGCAGGGCTATCCGGATGCCGAATATACCTTGGGCATTATGTATTTCACCGGCATCGGTGCGGTGCAAAATTTTGCACAGGCCGAGTCGTGGTTTCGAAAGGCGGCGCTAAAGGGCAATGCCAGTTCGCAGCACTATCTGGGGCTGATGTATTTCAGGGGGAATGGCGTTGCGCAGGACGATGTCGAGGCTTTGAAATGGTTCATCCTGGCAGACGGTTATAAAGACGCCCTTGAGTATCGGGAGTACGCCGAAGCAAAAATGAGCAAGGAACAGATCGCACAGGCAAAAAAATTAGCGGAAGAATGGCGGCCGAATTGAACCTGGATTCAGCTAGCAGGTAATGTTTTCCGCCTAAATGAACGTGCTCCTGGATTGAGTACCTTTGAACATATTTTTAATCAGGTATCCGATGCGATTCTTTCTGTAACTTTCATATTTTTCCAGTATGGGCTGCAGATAAGGCTCCTGGTTGACAAGCTCCGAATCGACTTCGGCACCCACCCAGTCGGTGCGCCATTGAACATGTATGCCGCTATCAAGTTCCAAGGTGGCCAGCACCGGGCCGTAGTTGCTGGCTACGCACGCAATGGCCCGATAAAAATTGTTCTTGTAGTGTTTTTTGACGCTGCCTAGCCCAAAGTCTAAAACGATGTTGCCATTCGCTATGCAAACCACATGGCCTTCGACTTGACCGGGTCGAGCATAACCTTTGTAGCCGAGATAAAAGTCCTCGCCGGCCTTGCTGAAGATTGCATGGCAACCCCTCACTTCGGTGTCGTATCCTTTGGAGCGCAGGATGCGTGCTACCAGGGTGGAAATGGCAAAGCAACTGGCGCCGTATAGATCAAAATAGCCCAGATGCTTGAAGTCGTAGTAGATCTGGCGTATATGGGCATGCAAATCATGATGCCTGGATACATTGTACAGAGCGGATCTGCCGCTTGATTTGGGAGCATCAATGGTCGCTGCCGGCTCGCCGGCGGCAAAATCAGGAACTGGAACGGCGTTCACGATAGGGTAGTATTCCGAAAATTTGAGAGTGAAGGTGTAAGCAAGCACCTATTCCGGCGTTGTCTACGACACGGCATCAAACGTAGCATTATTTATTTAATAACAATGTGACGCTTAGAAACCACATGTAAGAGAATGTAAAATATTTCCTTTGGAAAATATTTTTTGGAGGCTTGACCTGCAGATTTCTTGTCAAATTGGAAGCATGCATTGGCCTGGCGCACGAAGGCCGGTTCATAAATTAAATGTCTAAAAGATAGGTATGTGTGGTATTCAAAACAATGTGTCGGCACATTTTCGGAGGAGTGCCGCGATTTTTTCTTTTATGTTTAGATGACAGCTATGCTCTGCGGCCGTGCTTTCACGGGGGCAGGCAGCTATGGAAAGTGCTATTTTGAGTGTGACTTAGTCCGATAGGGATTTTATGTTTTGTTACAAGTTGCTGATATTTTTGTTGCTATGTGGCAACGCAGGCATCGCTACAGCGGGCGAGGATGCCGGTATCTTGCCGTATCGCCCCTCGGTGTCCAATCCGGCCCAGTTGCCTCAGGAGGGGCAATTGGAGCTTGAATTGGGAGGCTTAAGTGCCAAGAGCGGCGACGCAAGGCGCGACAGCCTGCCGTATCTGTTCAAGCTGGCGTTCAGTCCGCAATGGGGCGTGCTGGTCGGCGGAGAAGCCTACGTGTCGGCGCGTGATGAAAGCGGCAACCGCGCACGTGGCCTGGGTGATACCAACCTGGTATTGAAACGCGCCTTTTTAGTGGATGACGCGAGCGCTTTTGGGCTGGAATTCGGCGCCAAGCTGCCAACCGCAAAGGACAGCATAGGTAGCGGCAGCGCCGACTATTCGGTGAATGGCATTTTTAGCCAGGACATCGGCAAATTGCACATAGACCTGAACCTGAACTTTACCAAGCTGGGCGGTGTCGACAGCGGCACTTCGCGCATGCAGACCGGCTTGTCTTCGTCATTCTCGCTGCCGGTCTCCGATCAATGGGGGGCAAATCTTGAATGGTCGGGTACTCGTCGCAGCGGAGTCGCCAGCACGGCGCAATTGCTCGGCGCTTTGACCTATAGCCCTAGCAAGCGCCTGACGATAGATTTCGGCCTGATACGGGGACTGACCAATGCGTCGCCCGACTGGTCCTTGTTTACCGGCGTCGTGGTGCCGCTGGCAAAATTGTGGTGAACGTTTTAGCAGGCAGGAAGATAGGCGCGCCACGCTAGCGGAGCGTCGTCAATCCGACGCCGGCCGGGTACTAGCGTGTGTGCATTGGATATGCGATAAATCATGGGGGGCGTCATGTTCGGCATCGTCAATTACGGCACATTTGTTGCCACCGTTTTATTATTCCTGGCGATTCCCGGGCCGGGTCTGCTGGGCATCGTCGCCGCTGCAGGCAAGGATGGAAGACGTGCAGGATTTGTCGGCACGCTGGGGATCATGGCTGGCGACTGGGTGCATATGGTGCTGGCCGGCATAGGGGTGGCCGCATTGCTGCAGGCTAACCCGGTCGTCTTCAGGGTCATCCAGTATCTGGGCGCGGCTTACCTGATGTATCTGGGCATAAGGCTATTGCGCGCCAAAATAGAAGATAAGCCGGAAAATGGTGAGCAAGCAATCGGCAGCCGTCATTTCCGCCGCCTGTTCGTCGTCACCTTGATGAACCCGAAAGCGATCGTCTTCTACATGGCTTTCTTTCCGCTGTTTATCAATCCCGAGCAGCATCATGGCGCCTGGACCTTGCTGGCGATGGGGCTCACTGTCAGCAGCCTGACTATCCTGTTTTGCTTTTCTGTCGTATTGCTGGTCAACCTGATCAGCGTCAGATTGAAGAACAATGCGCAGATATCCCGCTTCGCGCATCGTATCGCCGGTATTGCGCTGATCGGTTTCGGGATCAAGCTTTCAGTCAATTAATTTTCGATCCAGGCATCCTGAATGCCTGGTCCGTTACTGATTCGATTCGGTGGTTGTCGGATTTCTGCCGTCCTGTGTTCGCTTGCCCGCATCTTTGGCTTACTCCCTATGGGAGGCGGCCACTCCCGGAGAGTCGTGTACTCATGCACGCTC
>DATHMC010000333.1:0-32650 GCA_035487495.1 Undibacterium sp. | reverse complement strand
CTCGCCCAGGCCTTTGTTGCCGGCGGCGATCTCGCGCTCACCCTGGTATACCTTGATGGTTACCGCAGGCTGGTTATCGTCCGCAGTCGAGAACACCTGGCTGAACTTGGTCGGGATCGTGGTGTTTTTCTGGATCATCTTGGTCATCACGCCGCCCAGGGTTTCTATACCCAGAGACAAAGGCGTTACGTCCAGCAGCAACAAGTCTTTACGCTCGCCGGACAATACCGAGCCCTGGATCGCCGCGCCAACCGCTACCGCTTCATCAGGATTGACGTCCTTGCGCGGATCCTTGCCGAAGAATTCCTTGACCAGTTCCTGCACCTTGGGCATACGGGTCATACCGCCGACCAGGATGATGTCATGAATGTCGGTCACTTTGACGCCGGCATCCTTGATCGCAATGCGGCACGGCTCGATGGTTTTCTTGATCAGTTCTTCCACCAGCGCTTCCAGTTTTGCACGGGTGATTTTCAGGTTCAAATGCACCGGTGCGCCATTGGTCATCGCAATGTAAGGCTCGTTGATCTCTGTTTGCTGCGCGCTGGACAATTCGATTTTCGCGCGTTCTGCGGACGCCTTGATACGTTGCAGCGCGATCGGGTCCTTGCTCAGGTCCAGGCCGTTGATCTTCTTGAATTCGTCGATGATGTAGTCGATGATGCGTTGATCGAAGTCTTCGCCGCCCAGGAATGTATCGCCGTTGGTGGACAGCACTTCAAATTGCTTTTCACCGTCGACATCGGCGATTTCAATGATGGAAACGTCGAAAGTACCGCCGCCCAGGTCATACACGGCGATCTTGCGGTCGCCTTTTTCAGCCTTGTCCAGGCCGAACGCCAGCGCTGCTGCGGTAGGTTCATTGATGATGCGCTTGACGTCCAGACCGGCAATACGGCCGGCATCTTTGGTCGCCTGACGCTGCGCATCGTTGAAGTAAGCAGGAACGGTGATGACCGCTTCAGTCACTTCTTCGCCGAGGTAGTCTTCGGCAGTCTTTTTCATCTTGCGCAGGACTTCGGCGGAAATTTGCGGCGGCGCCAGTTTTTTGTCGCGCACAGTCACCCATGCATCACCGTTATCGGCCTTGCTGATAGTGTAAGGCATCAGCGAGATGTCTTTTTGCACTTCTTTTTCTTCAAACTTGCGGCCGATCAAACGCTTTACCGCATACAGTGTGTTTTTTGGATTGGTGACAGCCTGGCGCTTGGCGGACGCACCGACCAGGATTTCGCCGTCTTCCTGATAAGCGATGATGGACGGCGTAGTACGCGCGCCTTCAATGTTTTCTATGACTTTAGGCTGGCCGCCTTCCATGACTGCGACACAAGAATTGGTTGTACCCAAGTCAATACCGATCATTTTTCCCATGATATTTCCTTTTAATTTTTAAATTTTTGAATTTCGATTTTTTTTAACTAATAAGCCCGAAAGCTCCAATGAACCAGATATAGGGTGAAAACCATGCTTTTCAAGCGGCTTTTGCCCCTTTCTGCATCATTTCTATCATTTTCCTTGTGCAACGGTCACCAGCGCCGGACGCAATAAACGGTCGGCAATGGTATATCCTTTTTGCAATACGGTAACGATAGTATTGGCTTCCTGATCGGCTGGCTCCATGGAAATAGCCTGGTGTTTCATTGGGTCCAGCTTGTCGCCCTTTTGAGGACTGATTTCAATCAAGCGATTCTTTTCAAATGCAGCGCTGAGCTGACGCAAAGTCATCTCCACACCCTCTTTCAACGATTCTATCGATGGCGTTTCGACTTTCAACGCCATTTCCAGACTGTCCTTTACCGGGACCATCGCCTCGGCAAAACCTTCGATCGCAAATTTATGCGCTTTGGAGATATCGTCCTGGGCGCGACGACGTATATTTTCGCCTTCGGCCTTGGCGCGCATGAAAGCGTCTTGCAATTCCAATACTTTCGCTTCCAATTGCGCCACTTTATCGATTAACGACGCCTCCGCGGATTCAATTGCCGGTGGCGCCACGGTGTCGGCAGCAGCATCTGCCGCGCTTGCATTTGTAACAATTTGTTCGGCAGTATTTGTTGTTTCTGCCTGTTTTTCTTGCTCTTGCATTCATTACCTCCAACGATCAATACGAACTATCCGTTGAAATGGGGGGGTAACCATGCCATTTCAAGGGGTATTTATGAACTTTCGCAAAGAAAGCGAATCCAGCATCATTTAATTGCAATTAAATTAATTTAATGTTGCATCGCACCCTGAGACTTTTCGTTACAAAATAGCCACGCCCAAATCTGGGAAACAAGGCAAAACGATCTACCATAAAGGTAAGCGGATTTTCCGGCAATCAAGCTGGCCTATCGAATATTGAATTGCAGCGGGAGAAAATAAAATGAAACTTTCCCTGATATCTCTGATCGTTTTTGCCTATACAGTCATGACTGTAGCCTGGATTTGCTATACCCAGACCAATGGCAGCTAGGCTGGGCGTGGAAAATTGCCCTTTAAAAATATCGGACCACCCCTACCAAAATTCGCCAGGCAACCAGTAAATTGCTTCGGTGCCGCTGTCTTCTCGCGTAAAATTGCCTTTTTTTAGCGGTAGTTTTATCGAAACGGGATAGCGGAATGATTTTCGTCACAGGCGGAGCAGGCTTCATCGGCGCCAATTTTGTACTGGATTGGCTGGCGCAAAACGAAGAACCAGTCATCAATTACGACAAACTGACCTATGCGGGCAACTTGAATAATCTTGCCGGCATCAAGCAGGACGCGCGCCATATTTTTGTGCAAGGCGACATACTGGACACTGACAAAGTCGCCGAACTGTTCGCCAGGCATAAGCCGCGCGCCATCGTCCATTTTGCGGCAGAAAGCCACGTCGATCGATCGATCCACGGCCCCGCTGCCTTTGTAAATACCAACGTCAACGGCACTTTTAGCCTGCTGGAGGCAGCTCGCGCCTACTGGCAAGGCCTGGCCGAGCCGGAGCGCAGCGGCTTCCGTTTCCTGCACGTATCGACGGATGAAGTGTATGGCACCCTGAGCGCCGACGATCCGCCATTCAGCGAGACCACGGCCTACGCGCCGAACAGCCCCTATTCTGCATCCAAGGCAGCATCCGACCATCTGGTGCGTTCTTACCACCATACCTATGGCCTGCCCACGCTGACCACCAACTGCTCGAACAACTACGGCCCCTATCATTTCCCGGAAAAACTGATCCCGCTGATGATCACCAACGCCAGGGCCGGCAAGGATCTGCCGGTATATGGCGACGGCCAGCAAGTGCGCGACTGGCTGTATGTGAGTGACCACTGTACCGCGATACGCCGCGTGCTGGAGGCAGGCAAACCCGGCGAAACCTACAACGTGGGCGGCTGGAACGAAAAAACCAATCTCAGCGTGGTGCATACGCTGTGCGACCTGCTGGACCAGCTGCAGCCCAAGGCAAGCGGCAGCTACCGCGACCAGATCAGATACGTCACCGACCGGCCCGGGCATGACAGGCGTTACGCCATCGATGCGCGCAAGATAGAAAAAGAACTGGGCTGGAAACCGGCAGAGACCTTTGAAACCGGCTTGCGCAAGACCGTGGCCTGGTATCTGGCCAACGACGAGTGGGTCGCCCAGGTGCAATCGGGCGATTACCTGAAGTGGGTGGATTTGCAATATTCAAACAACAACAGGTTGAACAACCATACGCAGGAGCAGGCATGACCCAGGACCTCATTTCCCGCAAAGGCATTATCCTGGCCGGCGGTTCCGGCACGCGGCTATACCCGGTAACACAGGCAATTTCCAAGCAATTGCTGCCGGTCTACGACAAACCGATGATTTACTATCCGTTGACCACGCTGATGCTGGCCGGCATGCGCGAAATATTGATCATCTCCACGCCGCAGGACACGCCGCGCTTCCAGGAGTTGCTGGGTGACGGCTCCCAGTGGGGCATCCAGCTGCAATATGCGGTGCAGCCGTCGCCGGACGGACTGGCGCAGGCCTTTGTCATCGGCCGCGAATTCGTCGGCAATTCTCCATCCGCGCTGATCCTGGGCGACAACCTGTATTACGGCCATGAGTTTGAAGCCAAGCTGAAGGCCGCCAACAATCACAGCGTAGGCGCAACGGTATTCGCTTATCACGTGCATGATCCCGAGCGCTACGGCGTGGTCGAATTCGACACCCATCGCCAGGCCATCAGCATAGAAGAAAAACCGGCCAAGCCGAAATCCAATTATGCGGTGACCGGCCTGTATTTTTATGACAGCCAGGTCTGCGATATCGCGGCTAATATCAAGCCTTCCGCGCGCGGCGAGCTGGAAATTACCGATGTGAACAACGTCTACCTGCAACAGTCGCAGCTGAACGTGGAGCTGATGGGCCGCGGCATGGCTTGGCTGGACACCGGCACTCACGAGTCGCTGCTGGACGCCAGCCAGTTCATTGCGACTATCGAAAAACGCCAGGGCCTGAAGGTTGCCTGTCCGGAAGAGATCGCTTACAGGTGCGGTTACATCAATGATGAACAACTGGAAAAACTGGCGCAGCCTTTGAAGAAAAACGAATACGGCATGTATTTGCTGCAGTTGCTGCGCGCCAAAGCCTATTGAGGTGTCAGGACCTGCCTAGGTCCGACAAAAGCCACCGCCGACTGAATGCCTGGAGAGATAAGAAATGAATGTAATTGCAACCGACCTGCCTGAAGTACTGATCCTGGAACCGCGCGTTTTTGGCGATGACAGGGGGTTTTTCTATGAAAGCTTCAACCAGAAAAAATTCAGGGAATTGACCGGGGTTGACGTCGAATTTGTGCAGGACAACCATTCGATGTCGGCCAAAAACGTATTGCGCGGACTGCACTACCAGATCCAGCAGACCCAGGGCAAGCTGGTGCGCGCGACCGCCGGCGAAGTGTACGACGTGGTCGTCGACCTGCGCAAAAGCTCGCCGCGCTTCGGCAAATGGACAGGCGTCACGCTGTCCGCTGAAAACAAGCGCCAGCTGTGGGTGCCGGGCGGCTTCGCCCACGGGTTTGTGGTCGTCAGCGACAAGGCGGAATTCCTGTATAAGACCACCGATTACTGGGCGCCGGAACATGAGCGCTGCCTGCTGTGGAACGATCCCGCGCTGGGCATACAGTGGCCCATGCAGGATGCGCCGGTCATGTCGGGCAAGGACATGCAGGGCCTGCCCTTATCCCAGGCCGAGACATTTGCATGAGAATATTATTGACCGGCAGCAGCGGCCAGGTCGGGCATGCACTGACCACTGCGCTGCGCAGCCTGCCCGATGCAGAACTGATCATCCCCGAGCGCGCGCAAATGGACTTGTCCAGGCTGGACCTGGTGCGCGCCACCATACGGGATATTAAACCTCAGCTGATCATCAACCCGGCGGCGTATACCGCGGTCGACAAAGCCGAGAGCGAAGCCGGGCTGGCGCAAATCATCAACGGCGACGCGCCGGGCGTGATCGCCGAAGAGGCGAAAAAATTGGGCGCGGCGCTGATCCACTACTCCACCGATTATGTGTTTGACGGCAGCAAGCGCGGCAGCGACGGCGGCTTGCTCGCGTATACCGAACGGGATGCTACGGGGCCGCTGAATGTCTATGGCAGCACCAAGCTGGCCGGCGAGCAAGCCATTGCAGCCAGCGGCTGCAATCACCTGATATTGCGCACCAGCTGGGTCTACTCCACCTTCGGCAAGAATTTCCTACTGACCATGCTGCGCCTGGCCAGGGAGCGCGACGAACTGAAGATCGTCAACGACCAATGGGGCGCCCCCACCTGGGCCGGCTGGATAGCGCAGGCAACCGCCGCCATCGTGGGCCAGTTGCAGCACGCCGACGACCAAGCTGCCTGGTGGACGAAAAACAGCGGCGTCTACCATATGACGACGCGCCAACATACCAGTTGGCAAGGCTTTGCCCAGGAAATCATGCAGCAGGCGCTGAGCCTGAAGCTGCTGGAAAAAACGCCGACAGTCGGCGGCATACCGGCGGCCGACTATCCGACGCCCGCGCGCCGCCCGATCAACTCCTGCCTGAATACCGACCTGCTGGCGCAGCGCTTTGCACTCGAGATACCAAGCTGGAACGATGCGCTGCGCGCCTGCCTGATCGCCGGATAGATGTCGCACAAGAAAAACGTCCTGTGGAACCTGGCCGGCAGCGGCCTGCCGTTGCTGGCGGCGGCGGTCTTCATCCCCTACTGCGTGCGCCACCTGGGCAATGAATCCTTCGGCGTGCTGACGCTGATATGGGCGCTGATAGGTTATTTCAGCCTGTTCGATTTCGGCGCGGGCCGCGCACTGACCTATGAGATCAGCAAGCTGCGCGCCGCCGGACAGACAGACGCCATCCAGCCCATCTTTAAGGCCGGTCTATTGATGACCTTGCTGACCGGCGCACTGGGCACGCTGGTCATGCTGTTGCTGGCGCCCTACCTGGCGCAGAGCTGGCTGAAAATCAGCCCGCACCTGCAGGCTGATGCGCAGACGGCCTTCCAGATCGCGGCCGCGGCGGTCATCCCCACCGCAGTCACCAGCGGACTGCGCGGCGCCATGGAGGGGCTGGACCAGTTCCTGGCATCCAATATCAACCGGGTGTTCCTGGGATTTTGCATGTTCGTCTTGCCGGCGCTGTCGATCTACCTGCACGGCCCCGGTTTGTGGCAGATCGCCGCCTACCTGGCGCTGGCGCGGGTCATCGTGGTCGCCATCGGTTTTTTCCAGCTGCGCGCCTACCTGCGCCACTCCAGTACGGCCGCCACGGCCAGCCTGATGCAACGCATGCGCTCACTGACATCCTACGGCTTATGGCTGGTAGTCACAGGCATCATCGGCCCGTTGATGATCTATGGCGACCGCTTCTTCGTCAGCGCGGCGGTAGGCGCAGACCAGCTGGCCATGTATTCGATACCGCAGGAAGGCTTGATCAGGCTGCTGATCATCCCGACGGCGATCTGCGGCGCCTTGCTGCCGCTGTTTGCCGGATTGAGCTCGCGACAAGAGCTGGCCACTTCCTACTATCGCAATTACAGGCGGGTGGGCGGCATCATGCTGGCGGTATGCCTGAGCGCCGGCCTGCTGGCCTACCCCGGACTGAGCTGGTGGCTGTCGCCGGAATTCGCGGTCAAGGCATTGCCGATCGCTATCGTGTTAACGATAGGCATCTGGTTTAACGCGATGGCGATGGTGCCGTATACCATGCTGCACGCCAGGGGCAATACCAAGATCACCGCGCAGTTTCATCTGGCCGAACTGCTGCTGTATATCGGCGCCCTGTACTGGCTGTCCAAAACCTATGGCCTGGCCGGCGCCGCAACGGCCTGGGTGGCGCGCGTCATGCTGGACCTTCTATTGCTGCACCTGGCAGCCAAGCGCATCCTTACTTCGACTAAAGAATGACAACCACTTCCATCATCGATCAATCCTGGCCGGAGCCCGAGCTGGAGGCGGTAGCCGCCTGTCCTTTTTGCGGCAGTACCGAGCGCAAGCTGGCCTATGGGGATGCGCAGGACTGGGCCTTTTATTGCGCGCCCGGCAAGTGGGCGTATTGGGATTGCGCCGGGTGCCAGGCGCTCTACCTCGATCCCCGGCCAACCCCGCAAAGCATAGGCAAGGCCTATGACAAATACTATACCCATGGCTTGAAGCCTCTGGCCCGGCTGGCGCAAAATTTCAAGACGGCGCTCAGGAACGAATGCTACAAGCACTGGTTCGGCATCCGCCTCAGCCCGCGCCTGCACTTGCCGGGAATCGCCGCGCCGCTGGCAAATTTGCTCAAAGGCAGATTTATCATTCCTTTCGGCTTGCAGGAGCTGGCGCAGATGCCAGCCGGCAAGCTGCTCGATATCGGCTGCGGCAGCGGCGACTTCCTGCTGCTGGCCAAGCAGGCCGGCTGGCAAACCCTGGGCATAGACCTCGACAGCAAGGCCTGCGAAGTCGCGCAAAGCAAGGGCCTGCGGGTCATCAATGCCGGCATTGAAGAAGTGGGCAAGCTGCAGGAGCAGTTCGACTGCCTGTTTTGCTCGCATATCCTGGAGCACACTTACGACCCCAACAGCCTGCTGCGGTTGATGAAGTCCGTGTTGAAACCGGGCGGCAGGATATTATTGTCCTTGCCCAATTCGCAAAGCGCTTTCCGTTATTATTTCGGCAAAGAATGGCGCGGCCTGGAAGCCCCCCGCCATATCGCCATCCCGGCCGCCGCCAGCCTGAAAATCCAGCTCGAGCAGCTGGGTTTCCACGTGCATACCGCACTGCACCACACGATCTTCTCTAGCGCTGAATCGTTCAAGATACGCAGACGCTCCGAAACCCTGTCGGAAGAAGATAAACAAAAGGCGCAGCAACTCAGCACGCAACTGCCGCTGGACAATTATGAAACCGCGGATTTCATCCATTTCGTTTGCACCCTTGCAACTGAAAGCGCCCAGGCGAGTTAATAAAATACCGCAAAGAAACAAATTGGATATTCAAACAAATATGTTTGGCCAGGACGTGGTGGTTCGGCACAGAAGTCTTTGATTTTTTTCCACTTTATGGCATTAGAGAGCTATTATTCCTCCCGTGCTATATTATTTGGCGACAATAAGAAAAACAGGGGAGCCGGTCAAATTGGCTTGAAGCCCATTTTTTGTTAGCATGCTGATTGGCAACCTGCGCCGGAGCGAGCGCGGGAATAATGCAATAAAGAAATTCGGGATTTAATATTCAAATTATTGACAACGATGGAGAGAACAATGCGAATGGGGATAATTGCATGATTCATGTCGCCATCGTTAGTCATGGTCACGAAGGATTGCTGATCGCCAGCCAGATGGGCGGCTTGCAAAACGCGGCTGGACGCCTGAAGGTCTGGGTCAAGGACAACAAGCCTTCTCCCAAGCTGATGTCCTATTGCCTGCAGCACGGCATCGCCTACAGCGATGCCAAGCCCGGCATGGGCTTTGGCGACAACAACAATTTCCTGTATGAAATGGTGCGCAAGGAAGTCGGATTCAAACCGGGCGACACCTTTGTCGTGATGAATCCGGATATCACGATAGATCCCCAGTCTATCGTCTGCCTGGCCGAACAAATGCACAAGGACCGGTATCCCATCGCCACCATCAATTTGTACCGCGATCAGCAGCATGCGGTTGCCGATTCCAATATCCGCCGCTTCCCCGATGTGTTTTCATTAATCCGCATGGCCGTCGTGCGCTCCTTGTCGCAACCTTACGACAAGGCGCAGATGGACAATATCTGCCATGTGGACTGGGCGTCCGGTGCCTTCCTGGCCTTCGATGCGATGCACTATTCGGCGCTGGAAGGTTTTGATCCGCGCTACTTCATGTATTTTGAAGACGTGGACATCTGCTACCGTTCGCAAAAATTGCTGGGCAACGGCGTGCGCTACTACCCTTCGCTGAAAGCCACGCATATCGCCGCGCATAAAAACCGCAACCTGATCTCCCAGCATGCGTCGTGGTTTTTCCGCAGCTTCCTGAAGTTTTTGTCCCGTCGTTATTTCATCTACGACCGCCAGGCGAACCTGACTTCAGTTAAATAGTTGCCTTCATGACATTATCAGTATTACTCACCGGAGTCTCCGGTTTCGTAGGACATGCTATTGCACAGAGCCTGGTACAGCAGTCGATTCCGCTGACCTGCGCGAGCAGGCAGCCGCTGGCGCAGGAAACGGCGGCCGCCAAAGTGCACCTGATCGCCGATCTCAATGCAGACACCGACTGGACTCCCTGCCTGCCGGGCATCAGCACGGTCATCCACTGTGCTGCGCGCGTGCACGTGATGAACGAGACAGCCGGCGATCCGCTGGCGCTGTTCCGCAGCGTGAATGTGGATGCCACGCTCAACCTGGCGCGCCAGGCGGCCGCAGCGGGCGCACGCCAGTTCATTTTCTTAAGCTCGGTCAAGGTGAATGGCGAAGAAACGCAACCGGGTGCTGCATTTACCGAAAATACGCCGCCCCATCCTTCCGACCCCTACGGCATTTCCAAATACGAGGCTGAGCAAGCCTTGCTGGAACTGGCAAAAACTACCGGCATGGCAGTCACCATCATCCGTCCTCCGCTGGTGTACGGCCCGGGCGTCAGGGCGAATTTCCTCAGCATGATGCAATGGGTGAAAAAAGGCTTGCCGCTACCGCTAGGCAGCATCCGCAACAAGCGCAGCTTTGTCTATTTGCAGAACCTGGTCAGCCTGGTGCTGACCTGCATGGACAACCCTGCGGCGTATAACGAGGTATTCCTGGTGTCTGACGACCACGACTTGTCGACCACCGAACTACTACAAAATTCAGCCGAAGCCTTTGACCTGCGCTCCCGCCTGCTGCCGTTTCCGCCCGGCCTGCTGATGCTGCTGGCGACGCTGGCAGGAAGAAGATCGGCTGCCCAGCGCCTGTGCCAATCGCTGCAAGTCGATATCAGCAAGGCCAGGTCGCGGCTGGCGTGGACGCCGCCGTTTACCGTGCGCCAGGGCCTGCAGGCTACCGCCAGGCATTTGACCAGACACTGATAACCACTCTATGTTGAAACGCTCTTTTGATTTGCTGCTGGCCCTGATCGCGGCTTGCCTGCTGTTATTGCCGATTATCATCGTCGCCATTTGCGTCAGATTGACGTCCGCCGGCCCTGCCGTCTATTGGTCGGACCGTGTGGGCCGCTATAACGCGATATTCCGCATGCCCAAATTCCGTACCATGCGCACCGATACGCCGGCGGTGGCGACCCACCTGTTGAGCAATCCGGACCAATACCTGACCCCGATCGGTTCTTTCCTCAGGAAAACCAGCCTGGATGAATTGCCGCAGTTGTGGAGCATCCTGAAAGGCGACATGAGTTTTGTCGGCCCGCGTCCGGCACTCTACAATCAACACGACCTGATCAGCCTGCGCACCGAGCAAAAAGTACACGAAATCCCGCCCGGCCTGACCGGCTGGGCCCAGATCAACGGCCGCGATGAATTGCCGATACCTGACAAAGTCAAGCTGGATGCGTATTATCTACAACACCAGTCATTTCGACTGGATCTGCAGATCCTGCTGTTAACATTCTTTAAAGTAATTAAGCGCGATGGCGTAACACATTAATTGAACATAATTGTGCATTTATCACTAATGAATGCTGATCCCCATGTTTATTTTGCTTACAAATGTAAGCAATATTTGAGCGGCAACTTGTTTAATATCTGTTCTGTGCCGCTGGCCCGAGTGTTCGGCCAGGCCAAGCATTGCAAATGCGCCAGCGATAAGCAGTTGGCCAAGATGCAAAACGAGTTCTAACAACAATAATATGATCATTCAGTAATGCAAACCATACTCGCCCTACCTCGACTACATAAACAGCTCATTGCGGCTGCGGCGGATGCCATTTTCCTGCCGCTGGTGTTCATGCTGGCGATCTGGTTGCGCTATGACGGTTTTAACGCCGCGCTGTTCTCGCACTATTTCTGGTTGATCGCGTCCGTACCTTTTGTATCCATCCCGATCTTCATACGGATAGGCCTGTATCGCGCGGTGATCCGCTTCATCGACCAGAAAATCGTCTACGTGGTGGTATTCGGGGTCACCTTGTCGGTGATGGCGCTCGCCTTCATCAGCGTGATGACGCATATCATGGCGCTGTCGCGCGCCGTGTTCTTCATCTATTGGGCCGCCGCCATCCTGTATGTCGCCGCCAGCCGCTTCCTGACCAGGTCCTACCTGCTGGGCATCAATCGCAGCGACAATGCCGTCAATATTGCGATCTATGGCGCCGGCAAGGCCGGCGCGCAACTGGTCAATGCATTGCGCGCCAACGACGAGTTCGTCTGCGTTGCCTTTCTGGACGATAACCCCAACCTGCAAGGCACCTCCATCGCAGGCATCAAGGTATCCAGTGCGGACAACCTGCGCAGCCTGATACGCCAGCACGATATCAAGGAAGTGCTGCTGGCCATGCCGTCCATTTCCAAGATAAGGCAAAAACAGATACTCGACCAGTTGGAGCCTCACAAGCTGAAGATCAAGGTCACACCGTCAATCAAGAGCCTGGTCAACGGCGAGTTGCGGGTACAGGATATCCGCGAAATTGAAATTGAAGATTTGCTGGGGCGCGATTCGGTAGAGCCGGACGACCGCCTGCTGTCCACCTGTATCACGAATAAAAAGGTCATGGTGACAGGGGCCGGCGGCTCGATAGGCTCGGAACTGTGCCGGCAAATCATGCGCCAAAAACCGGCGCAACTGATCCTGTTTGAGATGTCCGAATTTGCGCTGTATTCCATCGAACAGGAACTGGAAGCGCTGCGGCTCAGCCTGAACCTGGAGCTGGAAATCATCCCGTTTCTCGGCAATATACAAAATGCCGCCAGGCTGGGCACGATTTTCGAGTCCTATCATATCGATACGGTCTACCATGCGGCGGCCTACAAGCATGTCCCGCTGGTAGAGCACAATCCTATCGAAGGCATACGCAATAATGTGTTCGGCACCCTGGTGGTCGCGCAGGCCGCAATCAGGGCCAGGGTCAAGAATTTTGTGCTGATCTCTACCGACAAGGCAGTCCGGCCCACCAACGTGATGGGCGCGACCAAGCGCCTGGCGGAATTGATATTGCAAGCCTGCTCGCGTGAACAGCACACGACGCGCTTTTGCATGGTGCGCTTTGGCAACGTGCTGGGCTCGTCCGGCTCTGTGGTCCCGCTATTTCGCAAGCAGATCATGCTGGGCGGCCCCATCACGCTGACCCACCCGGAAATTACGCGTTACTTCATGACCATACCCGAAGCAGCGCAACTGGTGCTGCAAGCCGGCGCGATGGGTGAAGGCGGCGATGTTTTTGTGCTGGACATGGGCGAACCGGTGCGTATCATCGATCTGGCCAAGCGCATGGTGCACCTGAGCGGACTCGAAATCAAAACGGAAACAACCCCGGATGGCACGATAGAAATACATCATGTAGGCCTGCGCCCCGGCGAAAAGCTGTATGAAGAACTGTTGATAGGCGACAACGTCGAGGGCACCAGCCACCCGCTGATCATGCGTGCGCAGGAAAATGAAATTCCATGGGCGAATTTGTCTGTGTTGCTGCAGAAAATGGAGGCCGCTTGCGATAACTTCGATTTTCAGCAAGTGCGTTCCCTGTTGCTGGAAACAGTGGCAGAATACGAACCTCAATGCGGGATAGAAGATTTCATCTGGCAATTAAGCAACTCCAGCGCGGCGGCGGCCAGCACGCAGCCGCCGCGCCCCATGTTACATTAGCCGGTCTATTCCCAGTCGCACCCCACAGCTTATTACTCTTTAAAAAATATCATGCCCATCATCTCCCCGACCATTTTCAAGGCCTATGACATCCGCGGCATCGTAGGCAAGACGCTGGATGCCGAAGTCGCCTATCAGATCGGCCAGGCGTTCGGTACAGCGGCGCTGGCCAAGGGCGAAAAGACCGTCATCATCGGGCGCGACGGCCGCTTGTCCGGCCCTGAACTGGCTGCGGCTCTGGCCAGGGGCCTGCAGTCCACCGGTGCAGACGTGATCGACCTCGGCGTGGTTGCGACACCGATGGTGTACTTCGGCACCAGCACCCTCGGCGCCGGCTCAGGCGTGATGGTCACCGGCAGCCACAATCCTCCCGATTACAACGGCTTCAAGATGGTGCTGGCCGGCGAAGCCATATACGGCGACACGATACAGGCGCTGTACCAGGCCATCCTGAACAAGGAATTCAAACAGGGCGCGGGCGGCTGCAAGACGCACGACATCGCCGCTGCCTACCAGCAGCGCATCGTCGGCGACGTGAAGACCGCGCGCCCGATGAAAATTGCGATCGACTGCGGCAACGGCGTCGCCGGCGCATTTGCCGGCGACCTGTACCGGGCGATGGGCTGCGAAGTGACTGAACTGTTTTGCGAAGTGGACGGCAACTTCCCCAACCACCATCCCGACCCGGCCCACCCGGAAAACCTGCAAGACCTGATCCGCTGCCTGCAGCAAACCGATGCCGAGATAGGCCTGGCGTTCGACGGCGACGGCGACCGGCTGGGCGTGGTCACCAAGGATGGCCAGATCATCTATCCCGACCGCCAGCTGATGCTGTTTGCCGATGACGTGCTGAAACGCAATCCCGGCAAGGAAATCCTGTATGACGTCAAATGCACCCGTCATATTTCCGCCTGGGTCAAGGCGCGCGGCGGCGTGCCGCTGATGTGGAAAACCGGGCATTCGCTGGTCAAGGCCAAGATGCGCGAAACCGGCGCGCCACTGGGCGGCGAGATGAGCGGCCATGTGTTCTTCAAGGACCGCTGGTACGGATTTGACGACGGCATGTATGCCGGCGCGCGCCTGCTGGAAATATTGAGCCGCCTGCCGGACCTGACCGCCACGCTGAATGCGCTGCCGCAATCGAGCAGCACGCCCGAATTGCAATTGAAACTGGCGGAAGGCGAAAATTTCGACCTCATCGCCAAGATGCAACAGAATGCAAACTTCCCCGGCGCCGACGACGTCATCACCATCGACGGCCTGCGGGTGGAATACCCGGACGGCTTCGGGCTGGCGCGCTCTTCCAATACGACGCCGATGATCGTGATGCGCTTTGAGGGCGAAACGCCGGCAGCGCTGGCGCGCATACAGGCGGCAATGAAGCAGGCCATCCTGGCGGTCAAGCCGGATGCAGCAATGCCCTATTAGCCCGTTCCGCGTGAAAATACTGCTAGTGCGCGTGTCGTCGATGGGCGACGTGCTCCACAACATGCCGGTTGTGGACGATTTGCTGCGCCATTTCCCCGAGGCCGAAATAGACTGGGTAGTGGAAGAAGCCTATGTCAACATGGTCAAGCTGCACCGCGGCGTGCGGCGCATCATCCCGTTCGCCTTGCGCCGCTGGCGCAAGAGCCTGCTCAGCAGGCCGACGCGGCAAGAGATCAAAAACTTTTTTACCAGCCTGCGCCGCGAGCAATATGACTTAGTGCTGGATACCCAGGGTTTGCTGAAAACCGGCGCCATCATGGGCCTGGCGCGTACCGTCAACGGCGGCAAGAAAGTCGGCCTGGCCAACGGCACCGAAGGCTCCGGCTATGAGGCCGCATCCCGCATCTTCCATACCGAAAGCGTCGCCGTCGACCGCCATACCCACGCCGTATTGCGCGGCCGCCTGGTCGCGGCGCATGCTGGCGGCTATGCAGTGGACACACCGGCCAGCTTCGGCATGCATGCGCCGGACCTGGGAAGCGGCTCCGTAGCGCCCGCATGGATGCCAGCGCAAGACTATGCGGTGTTTTACCACGGCACCGCGCGGAGCAGCAAAAAATGGGCGCAGGATAACTGGGTAGAAGCGGCAAAGACCGTCGCGGAATACCGCCTGCCGATACTGCTGCCCTGGGGCAATGCCGCCGAGCAGCGGGAAGCGGAACAATTGGCCGCGCGCATTCCCAGCGCTACCGTCTTGCCGCAACTGTCGATGCTGGAAGCAGTGGCGCTATCGCAGCGCGCCGCGCTGGTGGTGGGGGTGGACACCGGCCTGACGCATATCGCGGCGGCCTATGAAAGGCCGACGGTGGAAATCTATTGCGATTCGCCGCGCTGGAAAACCGAGGGCAACTGGTCCCGAAAAATCATCAATCTGGGCGATGTCGGCCGCCCGCCGACGGTGCAAGAGGTGCAGCAAGCCGTGCGCAGTTTGCTGACCAAACAGGCCGATACCGGATGAGATATGGCACCGCCTCAGCCTCGACGGCTCGCCGTCCGGCAGGCTAAAAAGTATTGCTGCCGATTATCATAAACGCTGTCGCGCCGCCGCTGGTGATAGAATAAGCGTCCTTCGGCGTGCAATTGCCGGAGATGGACGGGCATGCATATTCATGCCCTTTCTTTTTATTTCCTGATTGCAATATCCTGATTTTATTTTCCTGGCGCTTCCTGCAAAGTGCCGAGCACGACAAAATATTGAGTTAACCATGCCTAAAATCAGGATCACGCGCGTTTTTCACCATGCCGCATAGCGCTTCGACGGACCAGCCGAACCCGGTCTGTGCGCCCAAGGTGTCGGTCATCATTGTCAACTTTAATGGCGGCGAATGGCTGGCGCGCTGCGTTTCCGCGCTGCTGGAGCAGACCTGGCCGGCGCACGAAATCATCCTGATCGACAATGCCAGCAGCGACGGTTCGGCGCAGCGCATCGTCGATCAATTCCCTGCAGTGCGCGTGGTGGAAGCCGGCAGCAACCTGGGCTTCGCCGCCGGCAATAACCTGGCGGTGCGCCTGGCGGCGCCAGACAGCGACTGGTTCGCGCTGCTGAATCCGGATGCCTTCCCCGAGCCGACCTGGCTGGAATCCCTGGTCAACGCGGCTAACCGGCACCCGGAATATGCCTTCTTCGGCAGCCGCCTGATGGATGCCAATACGCCTACGCTGCTGGACGGCACCGGCGACGTGTACCACACCAGCGGCCTGGTGTGGCGCGAAGCGCACGGCAAACTGCTGGACGCATCGCTGCTGGAGCCGAAAGAAATTTTTTCCACCTGCGCAGCGGCGGGCATGTACCGCAAGGACGTGTTCCTGGAATCCGGCGGCTTCGATGAAGACTATTTCTGCTATGTGGAAGACGTCGATCTCGGATTCCGCTATCGCCTGCTGGGCCATCGCTGCCTGTACGTGCCGGACTCGATGGCGCATCACGTTGGATCGGCGATTACCGGCAAGCGCAGCGATTTTTCCGTGTATCACGGCCACCGCAACCTGGTCTGGACCTATATCAAGGATATGCCGGGCGCCCTGTTCTGGCTGCTGTTGCCGCTGCACCTGGCGCTGAACCTGATGACGGTGGCCTACTTTATCCTGCAAGGCCAGGGCAAGGTGATCCTGAAGGCCAAATGGGATGCGATCAAGGGCATTCCTAAAATGTGGCGCAAACGGCATCTCATCCAGTCCAGCCGCCGCGCCACGACCGGCGACATCTGGCGTGTGCTGGACCGCAGGCTGACTCCATCGCGGAAGAACTAACACTGAACAAATGACCGTCACCCGTAAAAACCTCGATGGATTCGCCATCACGCTGATGTTATTGCTGTGCTTTTGCTGGGGCTTGCAACAGGTCGCAGTCAAACTGGCAGCGCCCGTAGTCAGTTCCAGCATGCAGATAGGACTGCGCTCTGGCTTGGCCGCGCTGATGGTGTATGCGCTGATCCTGGTCCGCGGCATCCCGTTTTCATTGAAAGACGGCACGCTGCTGCCCGGCCTGGCGGCCGGCGCGCTGTTTGCATTGGAATTCCTGTGCGTTGCGCTGGGCCTGAACTACACGTCGGCGTCGCACATGTCGGTGTTCCTTTACACCGCCCCGATCTTCACGGTGATCGGCCTGCACTGGCTGATCCCTTCCGAGCGCATGCACGCCAGCCAGTGGCTGGGCATATTGTCTGCCTTTGCAGGCATCGCGGTGGCCTTCTCCGCGGCCTTTGCCGCCAGCTCCGGCCACGGCCTGGATGACCCGCACTTGGGCAGGACGCTGCTCGGCGACGCGCTGGGCGTGCTGGGAGGATTGCTGTGGGCCGCCACGACCGTGACGATACGCAAATCCAGGCTGTCGGAGGCCGAACCCACCACCACGCTGCTGTACCAGCTGGCCGGCGCCGCCGTTATCCTGCTGATCTACGCAACGGCATTGGGAGAGTCGATGCTGATACCGGCGTCCGCGATCGCCTGGGGCAGTATCCTGTTCCAGACCATCATCGTGGCTTTTGCCAGCTATCTGACGTGGTTCTGGCTGCTGCGCCATTACCTGGCGTCCAGGCTATCTGTTTTTTCCTTCCTGACCCCTTTGTTCGGCGTCGGCGCCGGCGTCATCTTCCTGCATGACGCGATCAGTCCGCGCTTCGGCATCGGCTCCTGCCTGGTTCTTGCCGGCATAGTGCTGGTCAACCGTCGTCAATGAACTTTTATTGAAACCACCGCCCATGCGCCTGCTCTATACTTTGTTCTGGTGGCTGTCCTTGCCTATCGTGCTGGGACGCCTGTGGGTGCGCGGCCGGCAAGAGCCCGGATACCGCCGGCACATCGCGGAACGGCTGGGATTTTATAGCCAGCAAGCGGGCCGGAAAATCATTTGGGTGCATGCGGTGTCCGCCGGTGAGACCCGCGCCGCCGAACCACTGATACGCGCGCTATTAAGCCGTTACGCCGATCACCAGATCCTGCTGACCCACATGACGCCTACCGGGCGCGCCACCGGCAAATTGCTGTTCGCCGATGTCTCTGCCAGGGTCGTGCAAAGCTTCCTGCCCTATGATATCAACTGGATGATCAAGCGCTTCCTGCGCTATTTTTCTCCGCAGCTGTGCGTGCTGATAGAAACCGAGGTGTGGCCCAACCTGGTCGCGCAATGCAATCGACACCGGGTGCCGGTGGCCCTGGTCAACGCCAGGCTGTCTGAAAAGTCGCTGAAAAAAGCGCGCCGGCTGTCCGCGCTGATACTGCCTGCAGCGCGTGCCATCACTTGCGTTGCGGCGCAATCCGGCCCGGACGCGCAGCGCCTGAAGCAACTGGGAGTAGGCAGGATGATCGTCACCGGCAATATGAAGTTCGACGTCAGTCCGCCTCCGCAAATGGCGGAACGCGGCATGCAACTCAGAAACTGCTTCGGCACGCGGCCGGTCTTCCTGTGCGCCAGCACCCGCGACGGCGAAGAAGAGTTGATACTGAAAGCGTTCAGCGAGATGCGCCAGCACGATGCGCTGCTGGTCATTACGCCCAGGCATCCGCAACGCTTCGAGCAGGTCGCTGCAATGATCGGCGCCCGCGGCCTAAAGCAGGCGCGCCGTTCCGCGCTGGACTTTGCGGCGGGATTGGAGAAGCTGCCGGCAGATGTGCAGGTAGTGCTGGGCGACAGCATGGGTGAAATGTATATGTATTACGCAGCCTGCGACGTCGCCTTCATCGGCGGCAGCCTGATCCCGCTCGGCGGCCACAACCTGATCGAAGCCTGCGCGATGGCCAAACCGGTGCTGATAGGCCCGCACACCTTCAACTTCTCCGAGATCACCGAAGATGCGATCGCCGCCGGCGCCGCGATCCGCGTCGACAACCCGGCCGAACTGATGCGCCAGGCATTTGCGCTGCTCGCCGACGCCGGCAAGAGGACATCCATGGGCGACAGTGCGCACGCCTTCTTTATGCAGCATCAGGGGGCAACCGACAGGACGATGGAGATACTAGAACTCATTTCATAAATACCAGTGAGATGCGTTAGCCCCCTACGCCGGGCGCTAACCCTCCGGGAACGGTCTATTTGGGCGCATTGGCGGCGTTGTGCGGGGACGCCTAGTCCGCTAGCAAAGGGACCACCCTTTGCGTTGCGACGCGCCTTGCACTGCATCCCAAATAGATCCGTTCGCACTCGCTGCTATTGATGAAATGAGTTCTAGCCGAATGCGCCAGCCTGCAGTGAATCCCCGCAACTCTTGTCCGTTTCTCAGTCGAGCATAAAAAAAGCCACCGGCGGTGGCTTTCTTGTTTGGGCTGATGGGATCAGTGCTGCAGCAAGCCATTCACTTCGGCCAGGTCGTCCTCTTTCAAGGTGCCCGCGGCCGACTTCAGGCGCAGGCCGTTCATGATGGTATCGTAACGTGCCTTGGCCAGGTCCCGCTGAGTCGTGTACAGCTGTTGCTGCGCATTCAGCACGTCGATGTTGATGCGCACGCCGACCTGATAGCCCAGCTTGTTGGAATCCAGCGCCGACTGGCTGGATATTTCCGCCGCCTCCAGCGCCTTCACCTGGGCCAGGCCGCTATTGACGCCGAAATAAGACTGGCGCGCACCTTGCGCTGCAGTGCGGCGCGCGAATTCCAGGTCATTGCGGGCCTTGTCTTCCAGCGCGATGGATTCGCGCACCCGGCTGTCCACGCCGAAGCCGGAGAAAATCGGAATGCTCCATTGCACGCCTATCGAATTATTCTTGACTACGGTATTGCCGCTGGAACTGATGGACAACGGCATGCCGCCGTTAGAGTTGCGTCCGCTGCTGGCCACCAGGTCCAGGGTAGGATAGTGACCAGCCCGGTTTCTCTGGATGTCACGCTGGGCGATTTCCACATTGACTTGCGATGCAATCACACCGTAATTCTGCTTTTCTGCTGAACCGACCCAGTCGTCGATACGCTCAGGCTGCGGCGAACTAAGTTTGATGCCGGTTTTCAGCAATGCCAGTTCGCCGGCCTCCTTGCCTATGATCTGCTGCAATGCGGCGCGCTTGATTTGCAGATCGCTGACGCCGGCGAATTCCTGCGCCACCGTCAGGTCGTAACGCGCCTGCGCTTCGTGCGTATCGGTAATGGTCGACGTGCCCACTTCAAAATTACGCTTGGCCGACGCCAGTTGCTCCGAGATCGCCACCTTTTGCGCCTGCAAGGTCGTGAGCGTGTCCTGCGCCGCCAGCACGTCAAAATAGGCCTGGGCTACGCGGGTGATCAGGTCCTGTTGCGACAGCGCGAATTGCGCTTCGCTGACGACCAGGGCCAGCTTGCCTTGCTGGTATTGCTGCCAGTTAGCCCAACGGAACAAGGGTTGGGACAAGGTCAGCGCATACGAATTTGCCGTGCTTGAATAATTAAAGCTACCGGGAAAAGCATCGGACGACACATCATTCCTGCTGCGCGTATCGGTGCCGTTAATCGCTATCGTCGGGAGAATCAGCGCGCGTCCCTGGATCGGCTTTTCCTGGCCTGCAGCCAGCGAAGCGCGGGCACTGCCGAATTGCGCGTCATTGAGCAGAGCGTCCTTATAGATCTGCAACAAATCAGTCGCGCCGGCATTCAACGACAAAAAAGCGCCGGCGATCAGTACGGCAATAATGGGCTTACGCATGAAACGCTCCGAGATAAGAATTATTAGTTAGTTTTTTTAAAAATTCGACAAACTCAGGCAAAGAAACGCAATCGCCTCAATAAGTCGGCATAGTCGTATCGACTTCCTGTGCCCAGGCGTGTACGCCGCCGGTCAGGTTGATGACCTTGGCAAAGCCGCTGCGCTCCAGAAAACTGGCAACCTGCATGCTGCGCCCACCGTGGTGGCAGACACACACTATCGTAGCATCCTGGTCCAGTTCACTGATGCGCGCCGGTACGCTTTGCATGGGCATCAGGACCACGCCGGTGATATGACAGGTCTCATGCTCCCAAGGTTCCCGGACATCCAGTAAAACCGGAGGATTTTTTTCTTTGTCCGCCAGCCAGTGGGCCAATTCCTGCGCAGTGATATCTTGCATGGTCTTATCCCCGCTTCAGAAAGTGAACTTGGATGGCTGCACGGCCTGGGACAATGGCTGCACCACGGTTTCAAACAGGGTCTGTGTTTTGTAGCTGGCCTGCCCGGTACGCGTGACGATTTCCGCCGACATCACCGGCAGTTGTCCCACGATGACAAACAGGCGTCCGCCGACCTTCAATTGCTGCAACAGGCCATCCGGCACCGAAGGCAGCGAGCCGTGCACGACCGCCACGTCATAGGCCGCAGACGGATTGGCTTTCAAGCCGTCGCCCTGGACCACGCTGACATTCAGTACGCCGTTCCTGGACAGGTTTTTTTCCGCCAGCGCCTTCAGCTCGGCATCGACTTCCATCACTGTGACCTTGGCCGCGCGATGCCCCAGCAGCGCTGCCAGGTAACCGGAACCGGCGCCGACCAGCAGTACCTGCTCATGCTTGTTGATCGCCAGTTCCTGCAGTATGCGTCCTTCGAGTTTCGGCGACAGCGAATGCGCGCTCGCCGACAGAGGCAACTCGGTATCGGAAAACACCAGGCCAAGCTGGTTCTCCGGGAAAAAATTCTCGCGCTTGACGACTACCAGCATGTCCAGCACTTCCTGGTTCAGTACGTTCCAGGGGCGAATCTGCTGCTCAATCATATTGAAGCGTGCTTGTTCGATATTCATGTTCTTAACTCGGTAGCATTAATGAGGAACCCGCATTTTATCAAATGCAGCCAAGGCGATACCTGGAGAATGCAGTCGGCATCGTCTTAAATTCCATAAATTCAATAAATGGGCGTTCAAAACAGGTTTGAACACCGTTACGGCATCCGGCAGCGCGGCGCAAGATCGATCCATGCCGGGGCGCGCAACGCCGACCGGCCCTGAATAAGCACTCAGGCCAGCATGCCGTTCAAAACCAGCTCCAGATAGGCATCAATGTAAGGCGCCAGTTCATCGTCCTGTACGCTGCATGCATTGCCGGAATGCCTGGAGATCATTTGCATGATGATGGGAGCGATCAATATCCTCGGCGCCATTTCCAGGTTCAGGGGCCGGATCTCGCCGCGCGCTATCCCCCGCTTCAGCATGCGCACCACCATCGCATCGCTGCGGGCGATGACTTCCTCATTGTAAAACTGGGCCAATTCGGGGAAATTGCCAGCCTCGGCAATCATCAATTTGCTAAGGCCGGACAGCTTGGTATTTCCCACCGCGTACCACCAGCTCATGAAAATTTCACGGAACAAGTCCGCGCTGCTACCGGTGAACTGCTCTACCAACTCTTCCGCCTGCCCTATCATGGGCACCACATTTTCGCGCACTACCGTCTTGAACAATTCTTCCTTGCTACTGAAATACAGGTACAAGGTGCCCTTGGACACCCCTGCACTTTTGGCAATATCATCCAGACGCGTCGCCGCAAATCCGCGCTCTACGAACAAATCGAGAGCCGCAGCCAATAATTCTTGAGGACGAGCGTCTTTACGACGCTCCCAGCGTGGTTTTAGATCGGGTGGCATAATTTCAGACTAGGGCACAATAACTTACTCGCGAGTCAGTAATGTAATCCCGTCAGGCCGGACCGTCAAGTTCCACCTACATTGTTACGTCTCAATAAAGACTTGAACCAAACAACAAAATCTTAAATACCAACCAATAACCAAATAATAAAGCCTTGAATGAGCCGTGACCCCGAGTCCGTATTCATTTTCGCGCAAGCTGGACGTTGTCCGGATCGATCTAGTGTGCGGCACCGTCACACCCAAGATCAGTGTGCTGTGCGCACAAATAATATATTATTACCTGTTTGATAATTATTAAAAACACAAAATATTTTAATATGAATTCGCTGACAAACCAACCTCACTGGGGCGGCATTTTCTTGTCAAACTGCCGTAATTCTGCCAAGCAACAACATTTGCCGCCATCGCAATGCGACAGAATGCGAAATCAGAGAGTTCAGATGTTCAAAATCCGGGATGGGCCGAGGTTCATCTTGCGAAACCGGTCGGTTAACTTAACGCATGTCGAGCGATGCTGTACCTTCGTGGAAGAGTTGGCGCCTAGATCGATGAGCAATCCCACTTTGATGAAGTGTCAGGAGCTTACTAGGTTTGCAACCGACATTTGGCTCCATCGATCCGGTACGCACGAAAACCGTGGCTCCGGTCAGCTTGGCCGTAGCGCAAATCTGGACGATCTATAGTGTCGCGCAGTAGAAAACTTAATCATCAACTCGTGTGGCGACGTAATGCCTGCAGTGTTCCAAATATGCAGCTTCGTGCAGTGCTGCTAATTCTACCGTACACTCCCACAGCCAGTTGGGCGCCCCCTTGCTGGACGGGTTGCTAGTCAATTCCCTAAACCAAGCCAGCGCGACGGACTCATCCATTTGCCTGGCATGAGCCTTGCCCACAATCGCTCCGAAATACCGGGCAACTTTTACCGCTTCTCGAGGAGATAGTTCCTCGATTTCCAATTTGAGATCTTCTGGCCGTAACTCCCTCACAAACACGGATTTTCCCAATATCCGTCCGGTCATCATGCGTTCGCCAAGGTGCGGAGAAAGATTAAGGGCACCTTTAACGACGCGCTCAGCATTGACTGTCGGCATAGCACTATCTGGATACCGCGGCGCCTTTGCTGCCACCGCTTCTTTAATATCCATCAGGCAAATTTCCTGTCTTTTAGTCTCCCGGTCATCGACATCGAGAAGAACGGCATATCTTAACAGGCCCAGCGAACTGCATCCCTTGACCCAATATGCAGCATCTAGCAGGTCAACCTTATCGTCGCTGTGCCGGCAGTGTATCTTGTTGACCAAGTTGATGGCGTTTCCTTTGACAAAGACGGATTGAATCGCTTTCAGTTCTTTAGCTAGGATAGGCCAGAATTTTTTGCCTAACGGGATATTGGGGCTGGCATCGACGATGCGTTCCCGTGCGAGGTTTTTCCAAGTGCGGCGACGTGCGACCTTCATGGACGCGCGAACCACCGCCGGAACTGGCACCTCAGTCTCATCGCCAATGACAAATTGTGCGGCATATCCCTCCATTAACACCTCCAGCATGTTCGCCGTCATTATCCCAGGCAGGTTCGATCCACGCGCAGCAAAAGCAAGAGACAATGCGAGTCTAGTGAGATCATGTGCTGGATTACCAATCACTGCTTGATCAAAATCCCGGATTTGAAAGTCAACTTTTCCCTCGATATCGGCGACTGGTCCAAGGTTGCCAATGTGGCAGTCGCCACATATCCATATCGGCGGTCCTTCGGGTATTTTTCCCATGCTGGCAGTTTCGAGCCAGTCGTAAAATTTCGACGTGCTGCCACGCACATAGTCGCTCGCCGACTTTGTCATTTTTAGATTCCTGGTTTGGGCTAACGTGATTGCCCGCTCGGAAGCCTGAGGAAAGTGCTGCTTTTTTTTCATAAGTACCTGATATGTTTTTAAAAAGAGCGCGAGTAGAACAGACGTTAACAGATCCTTGGATTTGGGCCTTTTTTCCCATGGTATCCAGGAATAATGTATGTACCAGAGATAAAAAGTAGCGCCCCTTTTTGAGGGGCGGTAATGAGAAGCTTCTGTAACTCTAGCTAGACTGCTTCTTGGAATGCCGGCAAATAGGTCGTAGCATAAATCATCAGTGAGATGATGTTCCATAATAAGTATGAACGCTACCTGCCCACGATTGATCGGCCATGTTAGGCCAGTTGTCAGAGTCGAAGCCAGGCGCATGTTGAAAGCGGTTTTTACTTACATCCAACACAATACGTTTGTTCACTGTGTCAAGCTTCAACGCACTCCATGGCACGGCATATAGCTTTTCGCCGAGGGTAAATATGCCCCCAGATGACAGTACAGCGTAAGCTACTCTACCGGTTTGCATGTCCAGCATGATTTCCTTCAGGTCACCCAAATGCTCATCTTGCAAGTTATGAACATGGTCACCAATCAAGGTATCGGCTCCCATCAATCCAGGGCCAGGACCTTTATTGCCGTTTTCTTTATACATGCCGTAGGTATCGCGCTCTTCATATGTTTCGTATGTCATGGTAAGTCTCCTAAAGTGAAGCCATAGAGTGATCCAGGGATGCAGCAATGTCGGTTCGGTAACCCGCTTACCTGCATATGTGCCTTCAGCTCCGTCGCAATACTTTGCTGCGCTTCCAGCCTAGCCTGTCCCATGACAGTTCCAATTGTAGGACACGACCAACCGAACAACTGTTCTTGCTAGGGGATTATGGAAAACACTATCTAGTCATAGTCTTTGTGCGCACTCAAGCCCTAATACCTAAATACTGATAGAAATATCAATGGTGCACTACTGTGTTAGACAACGCACAGTGACTACGCTCTTTCAGGGGATACTCAGCGCGAGTGATGTTTGCAATAGTGCTTGCGTAAAACTTCCGTGCTGACCAACTTGGTCGGCTCCGGCAGCCAGGGTTTTCTGGAAAAAAAGAAAGAAAAAAATGAAGAATAAATACGAGAGCGGTTCCAGATGTATACCGTGGTGCATCGCTTTGCTAATGAGTTCACTGATGGCGGCCTGCGGAGGAGGAGGCGGTCGAGATCCTATCCTCGGCATTGGGAGTGGAAACCTCGCCCCGGCAGCCCTTGTTGTTACCGCGGTAGCCCCAGTCAATAATGCCACCGGCGTGCCGATTAACATCGCGATTGTCACCGCTGCCTTTAGCGAAGCGGTGGCCCCAATCAGCGGCGCCGCTAGTTTTACGCTGGCATGTTCGTCGCCGTGTATGAATCCGACAGGAACCGTGGCTCTTGATGCCACCGGTAAGGTCGCGACATACACGCTAACAGCCGGGAGCAGTCTGGCGCCGCTCACCATGTATACGGCAACAATCGCCGGTGTCAAAAGCCTGACCGGTCTGGCATTGCTTACTCCCTATGTATGGAAATTCACAACGGGTGCGACACCTGATACGACCTTGCCCACTGTAGTGTTGACAATACCCGCGACGACGAATCCCGGTCCGACCACCGGTGTGCCGACCAACACCGGTATCAGTGCCGTCTTCTCGGAAGATATGGCACCGGCGACGATCAGTGCATCGAGCTTTACACTCACCTGTGCTGCACCCTGCGTGTCCCCTGCGGGTAGTGTCAGCTATAGCGTCGGCAGCAGGGCCGCCGTATTTGCGCCGACGGCAGCATTGATTGCCGGCACTACCTATACCGCCACGCTGACCACAGCGGCGACCGACTTGGCCGGCAATCCGCTGGCTGGCAATCAGGCCGCCCTGCCGTCAGCTAGTAACTATGTATGGACCTTCACGACGGCAGCGTCAGTTCCAGCGACAAATACCTCCGTGCTTTCCACCAATCCTGCCGCTAATGCCCTTGGGGTGTGCACGAACTCAACCGTGAATGCCAGCTTCGGCGTGCCCTCCGGTGTGCGCATTGATCCTGCCACAGTGAATTCAGCAACTGTGAAAGTGACAGGGCCGGCACCTGCATCGCCCCCCGTAATAGCTGCGTCCATAGTTCTTGATGCTGCTACTGGCCGCATTGTGACATTCACCCCGGCCAGTTCCTTCACCGCCGGCGTTACCTATACGGCCACGATCCAAGGAGGAGCTAACGGCGTAAAAGACTTGGCACTCCCGCCAAATACAATGCTCAACGACTACACATGGAGCTTCACTGCAGGGACTTGCGTAGTGCCTCCGACCATAAACCCGATAGCGCTGGGAGCCGCTTCGACGTTCGGCGCTTTTGGCGGCTCGGCAGGAACGACTAACATGGGGCTGCAGACAGTGATCAATGGTGATATCGGAACCACCGCGGTTTCCACCGCAGTGACCGGTTTTCATGATGGCGGAGTTTCATGCATTTATACCGAAACACCGCTGAACATCGGTACCGTCAATGGAAAAATCTATACAGCACCACCGGCACCGACCGTCGGCTGTCCTAGCGAAGGCACCGCAGCCACGCTGGCGATAGCGGCCCAGGCCCGTGCTGACGCGCTGACTGCCTATAACGCTCTGGTGGCGCTGCCGCCCGGATCTGATCCAGGAGCCGGTAACCTGGCCAACCTGGTACTTGCTCCCGGTGTTTATACGTCAGCTTCGGGTTCATTCAAGATGGAGGGTGGCAATCTCACTCTCGACGCTCAGGGCAATGCGAACGCAGTCTGGGTATTCCAAATGGCGACCTCGCTGACGGTCGGCGGTCCGGGTGCGGCGTTTCCTCAAAGCGTTGTATTGGTGAATGGGGCGCTGGCAAAGAATGTCTTCTGGCAAGTCGGCAGCGCCGCGACGATCAATGCGGCGGGCGGAGGGACCATGGCAGGCACGATCATTTCCCAGGCTGGAGCTGCGTTTTCTACAGCGGGCAATGCCGCGAAAGTAACGCTGAACGGCAGGGTATTGTCGCTGGGTGCCTCCGTCACTTTGGTGAACACGGTGATCAATGTGCCTGCTCCGTAATGCGAAAAACCATACTGTAGCCCCCTGTTGCCGAGACGCGTGCTGAGTGTTTGTACGCATTCTATGGCCACAGCGGCGCGAACATAAGCCTGGTTCCATAGTGACCTTCGGAACCGGTTTTTTTTAAATCATCATCGAGAAAAACATGAAACCAATAACAATCTCCTGGGCCCTGGCTGTTGCGGCATGCACGGCCATTGCCAGTCCCTACGCTGCCGCCGACGATGCCGGCTGGTATGGCGGCGCGAATGTCGGGCGATCCAAAGCTAAAATCGATGACACCAGGATTAGCAGCGCTTTGCTGGGGGACGGTTTTGCGACCAGTTCTATCAATGATGACAATCGTGGCACTGGCTACAAATTATTTGGCGGCTATCAGTTCAACCGAAATTTTGCTGTTGAAGGCGGCTACTTCGATTTAGGAAAATTTGGTTTTACTGCGACTACGCTGCCGCCTGGTAGCCTAACTGGAAACATTAAGTTGAGAGGGCTGAATCTCGACACCGTAGGCATACTACCGTTGACAGAAAGTCTGTCCGTGTTCGGCCGGCTCGGCGTGAACTATGCGGAAGCCAGGGATCACTTTACAGGAACCGGTTTCATCAATGTGCCCACCCCTGCCGCCAGCAAGCGCGAGGCTAACTACAAGTTCGGACTGGGTCTTCAGTACGCCTTCACGGAAGCACTGGGTATGCGTGTGGAAGCCGAACGCTATCGGGTCAATGACGCAGTGGGCAATAAAGGCGACGTCGATATGTTATCGGTCGGGCTGATATATCGGTTTGGGGGTAAAGCGGCAAGCGCCCCGGCGCGTGCTTCCGCGCCCCAGTACGAGGAGCCCCAAGCTGCCCCTCCGGCGGCGGTGATTGCGCAAGTTGCGCCGCCGCCATCACCGCCGGCGCCGACGAAAGTGTCCTTTTCAGCCGATTCCCTGTTCGATTTTAATATGGCAATCGTGAAGCCTGAAGGCAAGCAGGCGCTCGACAAGTTTGCGTCCGAGTTGAAGGGCACCGATTTTGATGTCATCACAGTCACCGGTCACACCGATCGTATAGGTACGCATGCCTTCAACATGAAACTTTCGGCGCGCCGTGCCGAAGCGGTCAAAACGCATCTGGTGGAATCCGCTGGCATACCTGCTGCAAAGGTCGCGGCTAAAGGCGTGGACGGTTCAGATCCGGTTACCAAGCCCGGCGAATGTAAAGGCGAGAAAGCCACCAAGAAATTGATCGCTTGTTTGCAGCCGGACCGTCGCGTGGATGTGGAAGTTTCTGGAACGAAATAAGATCGACTACTTCGATCACAGTGGTTTAGATCAAATTCAGTTAGAACCGCACTCAAGTTAACTCATCTGAAAATGGATAGCCCTACTCAACGCTGGACCTGAGATTTTAGTTTTTTTAAAATGTAGTTACCTTGAAAAATTGGATAAGAGAATGTTTTAATTTTCTTGTGTTGGGCTATCCAATAATATGAATTTTGGAGTTTGCTGTCATGTACATATTAAAATCAATCACAGGAATGATTTCGACCTTCCTGGCGCCTATCACTTCAGCTAGCCCAAAGACGCGACTGCAAGTTCTGCCCCGAGACCAGTGGCCTGACAATGTCGGTGATACCGTCTCAAATTTGTTAGCGCGTATGTCGCCCTCAGACAAAGCCATGTTGAGAGCGACGAGAAGACAAGACCTTTTTCTGTACAATCGCAGCTTGGGACTCAACATTTGCAGTTATTACGGATTAAATAGGGGCAATCGTAAACTTTTTCTTGCTGCGTGCGGACGACGCCGCAAACCTGAAGACGTTTCTGAAATAATTATTGAAGAATTGTGGCTAAGATTGCAATATATTTCAAGCTAGATTGGCGGTGCATTGCTCGTTTAGCGACGGGCCGCTATGTGTTTTCTGAAAAATTCTACATCGCAAGGAACAATCGATGAACTGATCGTCAAAACCGGACATTTCTAGCTTAGATTTTTCTTCTTGCGAGGATCGTATGCGCTTCAATTTCACGTCGCCGGGATACGGGAAATGCTTGCTCTCTGCTGACATCGGCAATACGAAAAATTCAGTTGCAGTACTCCACGCGCACTTGACTTACTTCTTTCGGGTCACAGCCACCTGCAACTCGTGGCCGAAGCTGCCCCCAATCTAATTCGTGCGCCAGCGCACAGACAGTGCCCGCTTTGGTATGTATTCTATACAGACCAAAATGAAGTAATTGTAGCGATTCCGAACTGCCTCCTGCGGAGGAGGTCGAGTCTGAAGATTGACGTTCTAATACTTCCATTGCTGTTTTAAGGATTTGATCCCTTCAGGAGGGTTATTATGAAATGGGCAGGTATGTATCTCGTCGGTTTTCTTGTCCTGATTTGCGGTCTTCTGGCGGCACTCTGGAAATTGGGTATTCTGACCAGCATCGGCACAACGTGGACCGTGATCGGGGTCATGATCGCGATCGGCATTGGCATCATGCTTGCAGTGTCCAATAGCGGCAGCAAAGAAAATATCGAGATCGACCGAAAATGAGCGGCTCGTGCATGACTCCTAGTTAGCTACGACCACTAGCCGACAAACGTAGAGTAGAAGCTTCGCGACCCAACGGGCGCTGGGTTAGCCTTCGCCCCCCCCAACTTCCAAGTCGACACTGCCAGATAGAAGCTACACGCCTGTATTTCTTAGGAGAATGAGATGAATGAAAAGTCTGAGTTGAGTGACTTAGCGGGCGCTTTGTTACGGGGTTTGCAGGAGGCACCGAAAAAGAATAAAGACTACGCCAGAATCGCTGAGTATGCAGGCACTATCTTCGGAATGTCTGTCCAGCCGATATCACAAGAGTTGTTCCATGAAAACGCTAACAACATCATGATTTTTTTCAAGGGGTTCGTTAAATTTTGCGGTTTGGCAGTCGGGCTTTCTGAAGATGAATGCAATTACGCATTTGAGATATTTTTTGTCGAAATCACAGGCTTGCCTCATCAGGACGGCGCAATGACTTTCAGTGTCTTGGACAGGATGGCGAAAACGCCAGAAGGCACTGCACTAATCAAAGCGGGACAACTGGCTGCGTACGATTGCCAAGAGGGCAATACTGCTGGGGCAATAGCGGCACTGGGCAAAGCACTCGGCATTTGACTTGAATAGATGATACGCACCTGAGCACAAAACTGGGACAGCATCTTTATTGGCGTTGTTGCGTTGATGCAATCATTTAAGGCAGTTATCGAACAAAGGTACGGTGTCTCGCAACGCGCGGCAACGGTCGAGGTAATCCTGTGGCGCATCGCTATATCATCGTCGCGCAATCGCCAACACCGATGGACCGGCCGGATTTGGCCGGTTTGATCTTACTCACGAACGGTGAACAGGCCAATTAGCCGGTTGTTGCCATTTCAAAAATCTGCGGCACTTCACAATGAATAGTTGATCTGGCTCGGGGTCTTCATTTTTGCTCACTGCTGGATGTATCTGCTGCACACGCGCTGGTCTCTGCTGTCGCGTTACACCCTTGACGTGACGCCGAGCCATTTGGAGCCGCAAGAGCAATCAAAGCCGACTCGATCATCGAAATAGTCGTGGCTCCCCCTGACGGTGAACGTAATTTCTTACCTATTATGGTGGTATGCGAGCTAGCGTACACGCATAAAAGGTATTTGCTGATAGCTTGCAAGTTTAGTAGGTGAACGCAATGACTAAGACAGGGAACTCTACTGCCAATGTCGACGATACCGGTTGTCCATTATGGATGTTGCGGGAGCAGATACTTCTAAAAGGAGTTCCCATGGACATCCCAACCCTTCGTCGTTCACTGTTGTTGCTCGTCTGTTTTCTGACTTTGACATTTAGCGGTTGGGCCGGCGCGGAGCCGCCCTTGCGCGCAGCACGTCTGGGCTACATCAGCGGCACGGTAAGTTTCTCGCCGGCTGGCCAACCCGACTGGGTGCAGGCGATGGTCAACCGGCCGCTGACCAACGGCGACCGCCTATGGGCGGACGCCAATTCGCGTGCCGAGTTGCAGGTCGGCGGCGCGGCGATCCGATTAGGCGCGGCCACCAGCGTGACCCTGCTCAATCTTGACGACCGCATCACGCAAGTGCGGCTGTCACAAGGCACGCTGAAAATTCGGGTGCGCCGGATGGGCCGGAACCAGAGCTTTGAGGTGGACACCCCCAATCTCGCCTTTATCCTGCGCCGCCCCGGCGAATACCGCATTGATGTGAATGCAGACGACGACGCGACCGCAGTCATGGCCCAGAGCGGCCAGGCCGAAGTGTATGGCGAAGGTGCGTCATACGCGGTCAATTCGCAGCAAGGGTATCGCTTCTATGGCACCGGCCTGTCCGACTATGATCTATTGACGTCGCGGCGCGATGACGATCTGGACCGCTGGGCACGCGATCGCGACTACCGTAGCGACAATTCACCGTCCGCGCGTTATGTTTCACCCGAAGTGGTCGGTTATGAAGACCTGGATTCCAACGGCAGCTGGCATGCGGACCCGAGCTATGGCAATGTTTGGACGCCGACGCACGTGGCCGCCGGCTGGACTCCTTACCGCGACGGCCATTGGGCCTGGGTCGACCCTTGGGGCTGGACCTGGGTAGACGATGCGCCTTGGGGTTTTGCCGTGTCGCACTATGGCCGCTGGGCAAACATCAAAGGCTCGTGGGGTTGGGTCCCAGGGCCGCTGCGTGAGCAGGCTGTCTATGCACCGGCGCTGGTAGCGTTTGTCGGGGGCAAGAATCTACAGGTCTCGCTGTCCATCGGCGCGGTTGCAGCCGCAGTAGGCTGGTTCCCGCTTGCGCCGCGCGAAGTCTACCAGCCCTCCTATCCTGTGAGCCGCACTTATTTCGATAACATCAATCGCAGCAACGCCGTGATCGCCCCTACCACCATCACCAACGTCTACAACACGACTACCACCACTAATGTCTACAACACCACCAATGTGACCAAAGTAGTCTATGTCAACCAGCAGGTGACGGGCGC